>NZ_JBFTND010000063.1:0-42799 GCF_056397305.1 Cupriavidus sp. 05N40 | reverse complement strand
CTTCATCACCACCGTTCCGGATTCCGACCTGCGCGCCACGCTGCAGCACGCGGTGCTCAGGCCTCCTACCGAGGCGCCGGTCGCCTGACGCGATCGGTTGTGCCTCGCAACCCCGGCCGGCGCGCACGCTCTGGCCGGATGCCGACCGGATGCCGCATGACCGACCTCGAAAGCCATCTCGCCCCTTACGCTGCCCGCTCCGCCCAGTCGCGCGGACGCGTGCACGCCGAACCGCCGTCGTCCTCGCGCAGCGAATTCCAGCGCGACCGCGACCGGGTCATTCACAGCACGGCCTTTCGCCGGCTGGAGTACAAGACCCAGGTATTCGTCAATCACGAGGGTGATCTGTTCCGCACCCGGCTCACGCATAGCCTCGAAGTGGCGCAGATTGCCCGCTCGATCGCCCGCAACCTGCGGCTCAACGAGGATCTGGTCGAGGCCATTTCGCTGGCCCACGACCTCGGCCACACGCCCTTCGGCCACGCCGGGCAGGATGCGCTGAACACTTGCATGAAGAATCACGGCGGCTTCGAGCACAACCTGCAGAGCCTGCTGGTGGTGGACGAGCTGGAAGAGCGCTATGGCGGCTTCGACGGTCTCAACCTGACCTTCGAGACGCGCGAAGGTGTGCTCAAGCATTGCTCGCGCGTCAATGCGTCGGCGCTGGGCGAGCTGGGCCGGCGCTTCATGGAGGGCACGCAGCCGTCGCTGGAAGCCCAGCTGGCCAACCTGGCCGACGAGATCGCCTACAACAACCACGATATCGACGACGGCCTGCGCTCCGGCCTGCTCACGCTCGAACAGATGGACGAGGTGCCGATGTGGGCCCGCCACCGCGCCGAGGCGATGGCCGCGTTCCCCGGCATCAATGGCCGGCGCGCCATCAACGAGACCGTCCGGCGCATGATCAATACCCTGATCGTCGACCTGATCGAGACCACCAGCCACAATATCGCCGCGGCCAACCCGCGCAATATCGACGCGGTGCGCGCTGCCGGCCCGCTGGTCGCCTTCAGCGCCGCGGTACGCGAGGAGGCCGCGACACTCAAGCGTTTCCTGTTCCGCCATCTGTACCGGCACTACCTGGTGATGCGCATGTCGGCCAAGGCGCAGCGCATCATCACCGACCTGTTCGACGTGTTCATGGCGGATGCGCGCCTGCTGCCGCCGCAATACCAGGCCGGGCAAGGCCGCGACCAGTCTCGCCTGATATCGCATTACATCGCCGGCATGACCGACCGCTACGCGATCCGCGAGCATCGCCGCATCTTCGCGGTCCACGAGGGCGCCGGCTGAGCCAGCCTGGCCAGGGCGCGCCGTCGGGGCGGCAGCCCCACCAATGAAATGGGGACGGATCAAGCTGCGTCTGGGCTATCATCGGGTTTTTGCGCCCCCCCCGGCGACTGGTCCGGCAGGGCGTCCGCTTCGAATCCCGCCCCCGATCATGGCCCGACTCCCTCGTTTTTCGCCCGCAGGCCTGCCGGCCCTCGTGTTGCAACGCGGCAACAACCGCCAGCCGGTTTTTCTCTGTCCCGACGATTACCTGCACTACCTGGATTGCCTGCGCATGGCGGCGCGCGAACACGATCTCGCCATCCATGCCTATGCCCTGCGGCCCAACCACGTGCACCTGGTGGCCACCCCGCGTCATGCCGACTCGCTGAGCCTGACCATGCAGGCGGTCGGGCGCCGCTATGCCCGCTATTTCAACCGCGCCGCCGGCCGCACCGGCACCCTCTGGGATGGCCGCTTCCGCTCGGCGGTGTTCGATCCCGCCGCCTGGATGCTGCAGGCGATGCTGTACGTGGAAGGCAATGCGGTACGCGCGGGCGACGTGGTCGCGCCGGATGGCGATCGCTGGAGCAGCTACCGCCATCACGCCGGCATCGAGGCCAGTCCTTTGGTAAGCGATCACTCCGCATACTGGGCTCTCGGCAATACACCGTTCGAGCGCCAGTCGAACTATCGCACGGTGGCAGCCGAGGGCTTGTCTTCGATGACGCTGGCGACGCTGCGCAGCCACGCCCACAGCGGCTGGCCGCTTGGTGACGCGGCTTTCCTGGCACAACTGGAGCGCCAGGGCAGCCGGCGCGTGCAACCGCTGCCGAAGGGCCGGCCCGCCGGTCGTGGCGCCGGGGGTGGGGAGGCCGAACCCGGGTCTGCGTAAGCGCGGACACCCGCTGCGCAGGGCAAGGGGCGATCGCCTCACAAAACGCCTTGCGGTGCACCAAAAAATAACCTGTCCCCAAATAATCACCATCCCCGTTGTGGTGCGGGATTAATTATGATCTGACCCCGTTTATTTTTTTTGCGGGACTGGGACGATTCTTTTATAGTTGCTCCACCCACATTCATTGTGCGGCGCGTCACGCTTGCGTACGCCGCTGCGGCCCCGCTTGTCCTCTCGTCATCCCGCTCCCGGTTCCGGCCGGCCCAGGTGGCAGAGTGCGGTCCCCGTTCCGGCCTGCCTTGCTGGCTGCGCAGCCCTCACCGGAATCAAGCCAGTGGACCAATCGCAATCCCAACCGAAGCAAACGATGGCGCAGGCCGCAGAGTCTGCCGTCGCCGCGCACGCGCCCACCTCGCTTCCGCAAGCCCAGGGCATGTACGACCCCGCCAATGAAAAAGACGCATGCGGCGTCGGCATGGTCGCCCATATCAAGGGCAAGAAGAGCCACGAGATTGTCCAGCAAGGCCTGAAGATCCTGGAAAACCTGGACCACCGCGGCGCGGTCGGCGCCGATGCGCTGATGGGCGACGGTGCCGGCATCCTGATCCAGGTCCCCGACCAGTTCTACCGCGAAGAGATGGCCAAGCAGGGCGTGACCCTGCCGCCGTCGGGCGAGTACGGCGTGGGCATGATCTTCCTGCCGAAGGAACACGCTTCGCGCCTGGCCTGCGAGCAGGAGCTCGAGCGCACCGTGCGCCTGGAAGGCCAGGTCGTGCTCGGCTGGCGCGATGTGCCGGTGGATTGCAATATGCCGATGTCGCCGACCGTGCGCACCACGGAACCGGTGATCCGCCAGATCTTCATCGGGCGCGGCCGCGACATCATGACCACGGACGCGCTGGAACGTAAGCTCTACGTGATCCGCAAGACCGCCAGCCACGCCATCCAGGCGCTCAAGCTCAAGCACGGCAAGGAATACTTCGTGCCGTCGATGTCGGCGCGCACGGTGGTGTACAAGGGCCTGCTGCTGGCCAACCAGGTCGGCGAGTACTACCTCGACCTGCAGGACCCGCGCGCCGTCTCGGCCCTGGCCCTGGTGCACCAGCGCTTCTCCACCAACACCTTCCCGGCCTGGGAACTGGCCCACCCCTACCGCATGGTCGCCCACAACGGCGAAATCAACACGGTCAAGGGCAACGTCAACTGGGTCAACGCGCGAACCGGCGCGATCTCGTCGCCGGTGCTGGGCGACGACCTGCCCAAGCTGTGGCCGCTGATCTATCCCGGCCAGTCGGACACCGCTTCGTTCGACAACTGCCTCGAACTGCTGACGATGGCGGGCTACCCGCTCGTCCACGCGATGATGATGATGATCCCGGAAGCCTGGGAACAGCACACGCTGATGGACGACAACCGCCGCGCGTTCTACGAATACCACGCCGCCATGATGGAGCCGTGGGACGGCCCCGCCGCGATCTGCTTCACCGACGGCCGCCAGATCGGCGCCACGCTGGACCGCAACGGCCTGCGCCCGGCACGTTTCTACGTGACCGAGGACGACGTCGTGGTGCTGGCTTCGGAAGCCGGCGTGCTGCCGTTCCCCGAGTCGCGCATCGTGCAGAAATGGCGCCTGCAGCCGGGCAAGATGTTCCTGATCGACATGGAGCAGGGCCGCATCATCGACGACAAGGAGCTCAAGGACAACCTGGCCAACGCCAAGCCCTACAAGAGCTGGATCGACGCCGTGCGCATCAAGCTCGACGAGCTCGACGCCAAGCCCGAGGACGTGGCCGCCGAGAAGAAGCCCGACGCGCGCCTGCTGGACCGCCAGCAAGCCTTCGGCTACACGCAGGAAGACGTCAAGTTCCTGATGGCGCCGATGGCGCTGTCCGGCGAGGAAGCCACCGGCTCGATGGGCAACGACAGCCCGCTGGCCGTGCTCTCGTCCAAGAACAAGACGCTGTACCACTACTTCAAGCAGCTGTTCGCCCAGGTCACCAACCCGCCGATCGACCCGATCCGCGAGAACATGGTGATGTCGCTGGTGTCGTTCATCGGCCCGAAGCCGAACCTGCTCGAACTCAACAACATCAACCCGCCGATGCGCCTCGAAGTGTCCCAGCCCGTGCTGGACTTCAAGGACATCGCCAAGATCCGCAACATCGAGCACTACACCGGCGGCAAGTTCCGTACGTATGAACTGAACATCTGCTATCCGCAGGCATGGGGCAAGGAAGGCATCGAAGCCCGCCTGGCCTCGCTGTGCGCGGAAGCCGTGGATGCCGTGCGTTCGGGCTACAACATCCTGATCGTGTCGGACCGCCGCGTCGATGCGGAGCACGTGGCCATCCCCGCGCTGCTGGCGACCTCGGCCATCCACCACCACCTGGTGGAGAAGGGCCTGCGCACCTCGGCCGGCCTGGTGGTGGAAACCGGCACCGCGCGCGAAGTGCATCACTTCGCCCTGCTGGCCGGCTACGGCGCCGAAGCCGTGCACCCGTACCTGGCGATGGAGACGCTGGCCGACATGGCGCAAGGCCTGTCCGGCGACCTCTCGCCCGAGAAGGCGGTCAAGAACTTCGTCAAGGCGATCGGCAAGGGCCTGCAGAAGGTGATGTCCAAGATGGGCATCTCCACCTACATGTCGTACACCGGCGCGCAGATCTTCGAAGCCATCGGCCTGTCGCGCGAACTCGTGCAGAAGTACTTCCACGGCACCGCGTCGAACGTCGAAGGCATCGGCATCTTCGAAGTGGCCGAGGAAGCGCTGCGCCTGCACCAGGACGCCTTCGGCGACAACCCGGTGCTGGACACCATGCTCGAGACCGGCGGCGAGTACGCCTACCGCATCCGCGGCGAAGAGCATATGTGGACCCCGGATTCGGTGGCCAAGCTGCAGCACGCGGTGCGTGCCGACGACGGCCGCGGCGCGTACCAGACGTACAAGGAATACGCCAACATCATCAACGACCAGAGCCGTCGCCACATGACGCTGCGCGGCCTGTTCGAGTTCAAGGTCGATCCGACCCGCGCGATTCCGCTCGAGGAAGTGGAACCCGCCAAGGAAATCGTCAAGCGCTTCGCCACCGGCGCCATGTCGCTGGGCTCGATCTCCACCGAAGCCCACGCCACGCTGGCCGTCGCGATGAACCGCATCGGCGGCAAGTCCAACACCGGCGAAGGCGGCGAGGACGAGAAGCGCTACCGCAACGAACTGCGCGGCATCCCCATCAAGCAGGGCGATACGATGCAGTCGCTGCTGGGACCGGAAGCCGTGGTGCGCGACCTGGAACTGCAGGCGGGCGATTCGCTGCGCTCGAAGATCAAGCAGGTCGCCTCGGGCCGTTTCGGCGTGACCGCCGAATACCWGGCTTCGGCCGACCAGATCCAGATCAAGATGGCGCAGGGCGCCAAGCCCGGCGAAGGCGGCCAGCTGCCTGGCCACAAGGTCTCGGACTACATCGGCAAGCTGCGTTACTCGGTGCCGGGCGTCGGCCTGATCTCGCCGCCGCCGCACCATGACATCTACTCGATCGAGGATCTGGCACAGCTGATCCACGACCTGAAGAACGTCAACCCGGCGTCCGACATCTCGGTCAAGCTCGTGTCCGAAGTGGGCGTGGGCACCGTCGCTGCCGGCGTGGCCAAGGCCAAGGCCGACCACGTGGTGATCGCCGGTCATGACGGCGGCACCGGCGCCTCGCCGCTGTCGTCGATCAAGCATGCCGGCACGCCGTGGGAACTCGGCCTGGCCGAAACCCAGCAGACCCTGATGCTCAATGGCCTGCGCAACCGCATCCGCGTGCAGGCCGACGGCCAGATGAAGACCGGCCGCGACGTGGTGATCGGCGCGCTGCTGGGCGCCGACGAGTTCGGCTTCGCCACCGCGCCGCTGGTGGCCGAAGGCTGCATCATGATGCGCAAGTGCCACCTGAACACCTGCCCGGTGGGCGTGGCCACGCAGGATCCGGCGCTGCGCAAGAAATTCCAGGGCAAGCCCGAGCACGTGGTGAACTTCTTCTTCTTCATCGCCGAAGAAGCCCGCGAGATCATGGCGCAACTGGGCATCCGCACCTTCGACGAGCTGATCGGCCGCGCCGACCTGCTCGACACCAAGCCCGGCATCGAACACTGGAAGGCACGCGGCCTCGACTTCGCCCGCGTGTTCTACCAGGCGCCGTTCCCCGCCGAGCTGCCGCGCTTCCACACCGACAGCCAGGACCACGGCCTGTCGCTCGAGGCCGGCAAGGCGCTGGACCACGTGCTGATCGCCAAGGCGCGCCCGGCCATCGACAAGGGTGAGCGCGTGTCGTTCATCCAGCCGGTGAAGAACGTCAACCGTACCGTCGGCGCGATGCTGTCGGGCGTGGTGGCCAAGCAGTACGGCCATGAAGGCCTGCCCGACGACACCATCCACATCCAGCTGCAAGGCACCGCCGGCCAGTCCTTCGGCGCCTTCCTCGCGCACGGCGTGACGCTGGACCTGGTGGGCGACGGCAACGACTACGTGGGCAAGGGCCTGTCGGGCGGCCGCGTGATCGTGCGCGCTCCGCACGAGTTCCGCGGCGACCCCACCCGCAACATCATCGTGGGCAATACGGTGCTGTACGGCGCCATCGCCGGCGAAGCGTTCTTCAACGGCGTGGCCGGCGAGCGCTTCGCGGTGCGCAACTCGGGTGCCGCCGCCGTGGTGGAAGGCACCGGCGACCATGGCTGCGAATACATGACCGGCGGCACCGTGGTGGTACTGGGCGGCACCGGGCGCAACTTCGCGGCCGGCATGTCGGGCGGCGTGGCCTACGTCTACGACGAGGACGGCCTGTTCGACAAGCGCTGCAACACCTCGATGGTCGCGCTCGAAGCCGTGCTGGCCTCCGCGGACCAGGAGAAGGGCCAGTCGCCCGCTTCCTGGCACAAGGTCGGCGGCAAGCGCCAGCTCGACGAGGCCATCCTCAAGGGCCTGATCGAGCAGCACTTCCGCTTCACCGGCTCGGAACGCGCCAAGGAACTGCTGGCCGACTGGACCACGACGCGCCGCAAGTTCGTGAAGGTCTTCCCGACCGAGTACAAGCGCGCCCTGGGCGAGATGTACGCGAAGGAACAGGAAGCCCGCGACAGCGACCGCGAAGCCATCGCGGCCTGAGCTAGACAGGCGGGGCCCGCGGGCCCGACCAAGCATGGGCGGCGGCGCTCTCTGCGCCGCCGGCTCACAAGATACTGACCTCACAGCGGGGCCGGCGCATGCGCCGGTGCCGCGCAGCAAGACCAAGGACGCAACATGGGTAAGGCGACTGGCTTTCTCGAATTTCCGCGCCAGAACGAAGGTTACGAGCCCGTAACCAAGCGCGTGAAGCACTACAAGGAATTCGTCTTCGCGCTGTCCGACAGCGAAGCGAAGATCCAGGGCGCGCGCTGCATGGACTGCGGCATCCCGTTCTGCAATAACGGCTGCCCGGTCAACAACATCATTCCTGACTTCAACGACCTGGTGTACCGCCAGGACTGGAAGTCGGCGATCGAAGTGCTGCACCAGACCAACAACTTCCCCGAGTTCACCGGCCGCATCTGCCCGGCACCGTGCGAAGCGGCCTGCACGCTGGGCATCAACGAACTGCCGGTCGGCATCAAGTCGATCGAGCACGCGATCATCGACAAGGCCTGGGAAGAAGGCTGGGTCGCGCCGCAGGCGCCCAGGCACAAGACCGGCAAGACCGTGGCCGTGGTCGGCTCCGGCCCCGCCGGCATGGCTGCCGCCCAGCAACTGGCGCGCGCCGGCCACGACGTGACCGTGTTCGAGAAGAACGACCGCATCGGCGGCCTGCTGCGCTACGGCATCCCCGACTTCAAGATGGAGAAGACGCTGATCGACCGCCGCATCGAGCAGATGCAGGCCGAAGGCGTGACCTTCCGCGCCGGCGTGATGGTGACCGACGGCGAACTGCCGGCCGGYATCCTGAACTACGCGCGTGAAACCATTTCGGCGCAGGCGCTGCAGGACCAGTTCGACGCTGTCGTGCTGGCCGGCGGCTCGGAAGTGCCGCGCGACCTGCCGGTGCCGGGCCGCGACCTGGACGGCATCCACTACGCGCTCGAATTCCTGATCCCGCAGAACAAGGAAGTCGCCGGTGACGCGCCCAACCCGATGCGCGCCGACGGCAAGCACGTGATCGTGATCGGCGGCGGCGATACGGGTTCGGACTGCGTCGGCACCTCGAACCGCCACGGCGCCGAATCGATCATCCAGTTCGAGCTGCTGCCGCAGCCGCCGGAAGAAGAGAACAAGCCGCTGGTGTGGCCGTACTGGCCGATCAAGCTGCGCACCTCGTCGTCGCACGACGAAGGGTGCGAGCGTGACTGGTCGGTGGCGACCAAGGAATTCGTCGGCGAGAATGGCAAGATCACCGCGCTGAAGGCCTGCCGCGTCGAGTGGAAGGACGGCAAGATGCAGGAAGTGCCCGGCAGCGAGTTCATCCTCAAGGCCGACCTCGTCCTGCTGGCGATGGGCTTCACCAACCCGGTGGGTTCGCTGCTCTCCGCCTTCGGCGTGGACACCGACGCACGCAAGAACGCCCGCGCTTCGACCGAAGGCGAGCGCGCCTACCACACCAACGTGGCGAAGGTGTTCGCCGCCGGCGACGTGCGCCGTGGCCAGTCGCTGGTGGTGTGGGCCATCCGCGAAGGCCGCCAGGCTGCGCGCTCGGTGGATGCGTTCCTGATGGGACACTCCGAACTGCCGCGCTGAGTCCGCGAAGGCTCTGACGCGCCGGCTGGCAGCCGGCAACAACCCGCCCCGCGCAAGCCGGGCGGGTTTTTTATGTGCTGGGCCGGCCCGGCGGTCAGCGGGGCGGCAGCGTGCAGCCCATCAATACCGCGTCGTCGCCATAGGCGGCCAGTTTGGCGGACAGCGCGGCGCTCGCCGGTGCCAGTTGCCGGTAGCCGAGTCGCGCCCACCAGGCAGCGGCCGATTGCACGGCCACCAGCCGCGAAGAGCGCAGTCCGGCATCGAGCGCCGCAGCGCGTGCCGCCTGGTAGAGCCGCTGCGCCAGGCCGTGTCCCTGGCCCGCCGGCGCCACCGCCATGTCGTGCACGAACCAGGTCAGTCCGCCGTCTTCCCAGTGCCTTGCCAGCATGCCGTCCAGCGGCGGCAGGCTGTCCTGCGGCCACGCATGCGTCAACAGGTAGGCGGCCGGCGCTYCCTGCCGGTCCGCTGACGCCGCCACCCAGCACGTGGCCGGCGACAGTGCCAGCCGGCTGGCCAGTGCCGCGCGGGATTCGTGCAACGCGCCGCGATAGCACAGCGCCTGGATTTCCAGCACCGCGGGCAGGTCGGCGGCCCTCATCGGCCGCAGGATCATTTCGTTCATGGCGGGCGATTATAGACGGCGTCCCTGCCCGGATTCCCGCTGACGGCGCGGGTCCGCGGGACGCGCACAGGGTTGTCCCGGCTATGGTTAACGTGGTCTGTGCGGCCCAGGGCATTGTTCGTAGAATGAACCGAACAATTAGAACAAAGACTGCCTCGCTCATCCCCTTTTCAGCCGACCCATATGTCACCGGCAACGCCCGTGGCTCGGAGGAATTGATGTCCGAAGTGCGCATTTTTCCGCGGCTTTGGCGAGGTAAGGCGAAGTTGCTTCACCCCGCCGCATGGCCGGCCTGTCTGCAGCACCTCCGGCACAGCTTGCGCGCCGGGGCCGCTGTGCCCTCTTTGCCGGCGCGGCGCGTGCCGGCCCTGCAGCGCTTCGCCGCGCGCGTCCTGGCGCTTTGCCTGGGCGGGCTGTTGTCCGGCGCCGCCGGCCTCTGCCTGGCGCGGCCGGCAGTCCCGCCGCCGTCCGCCACGCCCGCTGCCTTCACCCGACCGATCTCCTTTCCCGTGCGCCCGGTGCGCCTGGTCGTGCCGTTCCCGGCGGGCGGCGTGCCGGACGCCGTGGCGCGCATGCTGGCCGAGCGGCTGTCGGTGCGCCTGGGCGTGCCGGTCGATGTCGACAACCGGCCCGGCGCTGGCGGCACCACGGCCGGCGACCTGGTCGCCAAGGCCAGTTCCGATGGCCATACATTGTTGTTCCACCAGGCCACCATGCTGATCCAGCCGGGCCTGGAGCCGGTGCCCTACGATGTGGTGCGCGATTTCACCCCGGTCGCGCGGGTGGCCACCATGCCGTTGTTCCTGGTGATCGACGCGCGCCTGCCGATGCGCACGGCGCAGCAGTGGCTGAGCGCGGTCAAGGCCAGCCCCGCGTCCTATAGCTACGGCTCCGGGCAGGCCGGCAGCCCTTCCCACCTGTACGCGGAATACGCCGTGCACGGCGTGCCGAACGGCGTGCCGCTGGTGACGGCCAAGGGGGAGGGCGCGGTGGTGCAGGAAATGCTGGCTGGCCGCGTCAGTGCCTGTTTCTGCTCTTTTGCCGCCGTGCAAGCCCATATCCGGAATGGCAACCTGCGCCTGCTGGGCGTGACGGGCATGGCGCGCTCGCAACTGGCGCCGGCCGTGCCCACGTTGCAGGAGTCCGGCCTCGATGGCTATGGCGCCGGGGCCTGGTTCGGCGTGATGGCGCCGGCCAAGACGCCGCACGCCATCGTCGCGCGACTCGCCGACGAACTGGACGCCGTGATGGCCGAGCGCGAGGTCCGGGACCGCCTGCTGGCGGCGGGGCTGACCCCGTTGCGGGATTCGCCGGAAGCGTTTGCCACCGCCATCCGTTCGGAGTCGATCCAGTGGCAGGTGATCCTGCGGCAGGCGGGCGGACCGACGGAGCCCTAGATCGTCCCGTCGAAAGTGTCTCGAACATTGCTTTAACCGCAAAAAGTGATGAAACAATTATTTGCGGTCAATGGATGTGGATTGCGCCACACCGGCCCGGGCAGTGCTAGGTAGTAGCCCTTATAATGGCGGACTGCCAAAACGGTGCAAACGTGACCGAATCCGCCTCAAACCTCGTCGAGATCAACGCTGTCGACTTCGCCTATGCGGCGGGCGGCACGCCTATTCTGTCGGGCCTCAGCATGCGCTTCCCGCGCGGCAAGGTAGTGGCCGTGATGGGCGGCTCCGGCTGCGGCAAGACCACCGTGATGCGCCTGATCGGCGGCCAGGTGCGGCCCCAGAAGGGTGAAATCCTCTTCAACGGTGCCAATATCCCCGCGCTTGACCGCAACGGCCTGTACGCGGTGCGCCGCCAGATGGGCATGCTGTTTCAGTTCGGCGCGTTGTTCACCGATCTGACGGTATTCGACAACGTTGCCTTCCCTTTGCGCGAACATACCGACCTGCCCGAGTCGATGATCCGCGACCTTGTGCTCATGAAGCTCAACGCGGTCGGCCTGCGCGGCGCGCGCGACCTGATGCCCTCCGAGATCTCCGGCGGCATGGCGCGCCGGGTGGCGCTGGCGCGAGCGATCGCGCTCGATCCCGCCCTGTTGATGTACGACGAGCCCTTCGCCGGGCTCGACCCGATCTCGCTGGGCCTGACGGCACGCCTGATCCGCAGCCTGAACGACGCGCTCGGCGCCACCAGCATCATCGTCTCGCACGACGTCAACGAGACCTTCCAGATCGCGGACTACGTCTATTTCATCGCCAACGGCCGCATCGCCGCCGAAGGCGAGCCGGACGCGCTGCGCGCCTCGACCGATCCCTTCGTGCACCAGTTCGTCCATGCCGAGGCCGACGGCCCGGTGCCGTTCCACTATCCCGGGCCTTCGCTGGCCGATGACTTCACCAGCGGGGCCGCCCGATGATGGGATTCTTCACGAATATCGGCGCCGCCGTGCGGAAGTCCGTGGGCGGGCTGGGCCACGCCACGCGCATGTTCTTCACGGTGCTGGCCATGTCGCCGGCGCTGCTGCGGCGCTTTCGCCTGGTGAGCGACCAGATCTTTTTCGTCGGCAACCTGTCGCTGGTGATCATTGCCGTATCGGGGCTGTTTGTCGGTTTCGTACTGGGTTTGCAGGGCTACTACACGCTCAACCGCTACGGCTCCGAGCAGGCGCTCGGGCTGCTGGTGGCGTTGTCGCTGGTGCGCGAACTGGGGCCGGTGGTGACCGCGTTGCTGTTCGCCGGGCGCGCCGGCACTTCGCTGACTGCCGAAATCGGCTTGATGAAGGCCGGCGAACAACTCACCGCGATGGAGATGATGGCGGTGAATCCGCTCCAGCGCGTCATCGCGCCGCGCTTCTGGGCCGGCGTGGTGGCCATGCCGGTACTGGCCGCGATTTTCAGCGCGGTGGGCATCCTGGGCGGCTATGTGGTCGGCGTGCAGATGATCGGCGTGGATGCCGGCGCGTTCTGGTCGCAGATGCAGGGCGGCGTGGATGTGCGTGCCGATGTGCTCAATGGTGTGATCAAGAGCTTCATTTTTGGCATCGCGGTGACGTTTATAGCGTTGTACCAGGGCTACGAGGCCAAGCCCACGCCGGAAGGCGTGTCGCGCGCCACCACGCGTACCGTGGTGATTGCCTCGCTGGCCGTGCTGGCACTGGATTTCCTGCTGACCGCGCTGATGTTCAGCTGAGCCGCCACGGCCATTGCCGAGGGCGCTGTACTTGAAGAAGAGACGAGAGATGAAAAGAAATACCCTCGATTTCTGGGTTGGTCTGTTTGTGGTGGCGGGCTTTGTCGCGCTGCTGTTCCTGGCGCTGAAGGCCGGCAATATGAGCTCGCTGTCGTTCCAGGACACTTACGCCGTGCAGGCGCGCTTCGACAACATCGGCGGCCTCAAGCCGCGCGCGCCGGTCAAGAGCGCCGGGGTGGTGGTGGGCCGTGTGGTGGACATCCGCTTCGACGACAAGACCTACCAGGCCACCGTGTTGATGAACCTGGAAAAGCGCTACCAGTTTCCCAAGGACACCTCGGCCAAGATCCTCACCTCGGGCTTGCTGGGCGAGCAGTACATCGGCCTCGAGGCGGGCGGCGACACGGCCATGCTGGCCGAGGGCGCGCGCATCACCATGACGCAGTCTGCCGTGGTGCTGGAAAACCTGATCGGGCAGTTCCTGTATAACAAGGCCGCGGACGCAGGTGCCGGTGGCAACAACGCGGGCGGGAGTGCGGCCAGCGCCCCCGCAGGGGGGTTGAAATGAGTGGCAAAGGTGTCCCTGCGTGGTGGCGCGGGGGACAGAAGTGGTTGACGGCGGCTGCGGCCGCCTTGTTGATGGCGGGGTGCGCGACGGGCCCGACAGCGAACCCGAAGGACCCTATCGAGCCCTTCAACCGCGAGGTCTCGCGCATCAACGAAGACTTTGACAAGGGCGTGCTCAAGCCGGTCGGCCAGCTCTACGCCGACTTCATCCCGTCGCCGGTGCGCACCGCCATCGACAACGCGTTCTCCAACGTCAGCGACGTCTACTCCGCCGTCAACAACCTGCTGCAGGGCAAGCCCGCGCGCGCCGCGGAAGACACCATGCGCGTGGCGATCAACAGCGTGCTGGGCCTCGGCGGCCTGATCGACATCGCCACGCCGGCCGGCCTGCCGAAATACAAGGAAGATTTCGGCCAGACCCTCGGCGTGTGGGGCGTGCCTTCCGGCCCATACCTGGTGCTGCCGCTGTTCGGGCCGAGCACGGTGCGCGATACCGTCGGCATGCTGGTGGACCGCCAGATGGACCCGCTGGCCTATCTGGATCCGGTGTGGGCGCGCAATACGCTGACCGGGGTGCGCATCGTCAGCACGCGCGCTTCGCTGCTGGGCGCATCCAACCTGATCGAAGAGGCCGCGCTCGACAAGTACACTTTCCTGCGCGACGCTTACCTGCAGCGCCGCGAGTACCAGATCTACGACGGCAATCCTCCGCAAAGCGAAGAGGAGGGCGAGCCTTCGGCGCCACCGGCCGACTCCCAGCAGGAAAATCAGTCGTTRCCTACGCCGCCCGTGCAGATGCCGGGGGGCATCCGCTTCGGCCGCTGAGCCGCTACCCGCTCGCCGGCGCGTGACGACGTGACGCGGCTGTGAGCGCTGCAACAAATTGTTTGAATGTGGCGCCGGAAGCTCTGGTGTCACGAACTCCCCCGGCCCGCCTCGCTCCAACCGGGGCAGGGCCACTACCGGCACTTGAAGCCGGATTGCGCAGGTTGCCGCGCCGCGGCGATTCTTGCGTTTGATTTGATAAGGAAGGACGAAGATGATGATCAAGCGACTGTTGCTGCCTTTTCTCGCCGTAGCTGCCTTTGCCGGGGCTGCCCATGCCCAGACGCAGGATGCCAGCACACCCGATGGCCTCGTCAAGGCCGTGGTCAACGACGTGATGGCGACTGTCAAGACGGACAAGGACATGCAGGCCGGCAATATCGGCAAGATCTCCGCGCTGGTTGAACAAAAGATCCTGCCCAACGCGGATTTCCAGAGGACGACGCAGATCGCCATGGGCCGCAACTGGTCCAAGGCCTCGCCGGAGCAGCAAAAGCAGATCACTGACGAATTCAAGACCCTGCTGATCCGTACCTACTCGGGCGCGATCGCGCAGATCCGGGACCAACAGGTGCAGTTCCGCCCGTACCGCGGCACGGCGGACGACACCGACGCCACCATCCGCACCCAGGTCATCAACAAGGGCGAGCCGATCCAGCTGGACTACCGCCTCGAGAAGACGCCGCAGGGCTGGAAGGTCTATGACATCAATGTGCTGGGTGCCTGGCTGACCGAGGCCTACAAGGGCAGCTTCAACACCATCGTCGGCCAGCAGGGCGTGGACGGCGTGATCAAGACGCTGCAGGACCGCAATCGCCAGCTGGCCAACGCGAAGAACTGAGATGCGCGCCTTGCAGCCTGCGCAAATGGCAGGTTGCGGCGCAGCATGAGTGGGCGAAGTGTTTTACAATGAACGCTCCCGTCCGACCGGCGGGCGCGTTTTTCCACGCCGGAAGCGCGCATACCGCTTCGACCGCCGACATCCCGAATCCTGCCAGATGCTCTCGCTCGACACCTCGCTGACCAACCGGAACGCCGCCACCGTGCTGCGTGACGGACTGGCTCGCCTGGCCCAGGGCGAGGCCAGGGTGGATTGCAGCGCGCTGACGCAGGTCGATTCCGCCGCAGTGGCCGTGTTGCTGGCGTGGCAGCGCGACGCCGCCGGCCGCGGCCAGGCGCTGTCCTTTGTCGGCGTACCGCCGCAGCTGGCCCAGCTGGCCGCGCTGTACGGCGTCGATTCCTTGCTGGAACTGGCGCCCCAGGCCGGCGCCGGCGCGCCGCACACCGCTTCCCACCGACATTGAACCGGCATCCATGGCAGGCCGCCGAGGCGGCACCTGCCACTGCGATGCCCGGGCGATGGCAGCCGCCACGCCTCGTGCTCAGAGCGGGACTGCCCCCGCATCCCCTATAATTCCGGGTTGTTCGACCGTTCCGGCGCAAAAGGCCCGGAGCAGACGCAAGAACCGGTCGAAGCACCCAGGCGGTCCCCGCCATTTCAAGGAGGCCGGCGCGCGAGCCGACAGCCCGCAGCGCCTGCCAAACAGTATCCGGCCATGAAAGCCATCGAACTCACCGACGTTCGCAAGCGCTACCGCAACCTGCAGGCGCTCAAGGGCGTCAGCTTCACTGTCGAGCGCGGAGAATTCTTCGGCCTGCTCGGCCCCAATGGCGCGGGCAAGACCACGCTGATTTCCATTCTCGCCGGGCTGAATCGCGCCGATTCGGGCAGCGTCAGCGTGCTTGGCCACGACGTGGTATCCGACTACCGCCTGGCGCGCCGCATGCTGGGCGTGGTGCCACAGGAGCTGGTCTTCGATCCATTCTTCACGGTGCGCGAGACGCTGCGCCTGCAGTCGGGCTATTTCGGCCTGACCCGCAACGACGACTGGATCGACGAGATCATGGCCAACCTGGATCTCACCAACAAGGCCGACAGCAATATGCGCCAGCTCTCCGGCGGCATGAAGCGCCGCGTGCTGGTGGCGCAGGCGCTGGTGCACCGCCCGCCCGTGATCGTGCTCGACGAGCCGACCGCCGGGGTGGACGTGGAGCTGCGCCAGACGCTGTGGAAGTTCATTTCGCGGCTGAACCGCGAAGGCCACACCATCATCCTCACCACGCACTACCTGGAAGAGGCCGAGGCGCTGTGCGACCGCATCGCCATGCTGAAGTTCGGCGAGGTGGTGGCGCTGGACCGCACCAGCAACCTGCTGAACCAGTTCGCCGGGCTGCAACTGGCGCTGACGCTGTCCAGGGGCACGCTGCCGGCCGCGCTCGAGCCGCTGCGCATGCCCGCCAATCCGGGCGAGCGCGCGGTGCGGCTGCGGCTGTCGGGTTATCCGGCGGTCGAGCCCATCCTGGCCGCCTGCCGCGAAGCTGGCTGCGAGATCGAAGACATGGAAATCAACAAGGCAGACCTGGAAGACGTGTTCGTGCAGATCATGCGACGCGAAGGCCATATGCCGGGTGCGCTGCCGGATACGGCAGTGGAGGCCGCAGCATGAAGATGCCGACCGAATTCGACGGCGGGCGGGACGCCATCAACGCGCACCTGACGCCGATGGCGGTGGGTGGCCTGGTGGGCTTCCGCACGCTGCTCTACAAGGAAGTGCTGCGTTTCTGGAAGGTCAGCTTCCAGACCGTGGCCGCGCCGGTGCTCACGGCGATCCTGTACCTGCTGATCTTCGGCCATGTGCTGGAGAACCGCGTGAAGGTGTACGACCAGATCAGCTACACCGCCTTCCTGGTGCCGGGCCTGGTGATGATGAGCGTGCTGCAGAACGCGTTCGCCAACAGTTCGTCCTCGCTGATCCAGTCCAAGATCACCGGCAACCTGGTGTTCATCATGCTGCCGCCGCTGTCGCACTGGGAGATGTTCGGCGCCTACGTGGTGGCGTCGATCGTGCGCGGCCTGGCCGTGGGCCTGGGCGTGCTGCTGGTGACGGCGTGGTTCGCCAACCTGCATTTCGCCAATATCGGCTGGATCGTGGTGTTCGCGCTGCTGGGTGCGGCGATCCTCGGCACGCTGGGGCTGATCGCGGGCATCTGGGCCGAGAAGTTCGACCAGCTCGCGGCCTTCCAGAATTTCCTGATCATGCCGGCCACCTTCCTGTCCGGCGTGTTCTATTCCATTCACTCGCTGCCTCCGTTCTGGCAGGCGGTGTCGCACGCCAACCCGTTCTTCTACATGATCGACGGTTTCCGCTACGGCTTCTTCGGCGTCTCCGACATTGCGCCGACCTTCAGCCTGGCGGTGGTGGGCACCGCCTTCGTGGTGCTCGCGGCCATTGCGCTGCGGATGCTCAAGAGCGGCTACAAGCTGCGCCACTGAACGCCACTGAACGCCGCCTGACGCCGACCCGCCACGGACCCGCACGCGAACCAACGCCAATACACATCATGCTGCCTACACCGCAACAAGTCAGGGACTACATCGCCCAGGGGCTGTCCTGCGAACACCTCGAAGTGGAGGGCGACGGCCAGCACTTCTTCGCCACCATCGTCAGCGCCCAGTTCGACGGCAAGCGCCTGATCCAGCGGCACCAGCAGGTCTACGCCGCGCTGGGCGACCGCATGCGCGCAGAGATCCACGCGCTCTCGATGAAGACGCTGACGCCGGCCGAATGGCAGGCGCAGGCGGGCGAGGCCAAGTAAGGCCGCGTCCACCGCACAGACAAGCTGGCCGCCCGACAGGCCGGACGTGACAAACAGGGCCGCCCGGCGCGGGCGGCCCGCGGGTACCAGATCCCGTGGCCGTGCGCCTTGGCGCGCTGCAACGGAACGTGACGAACGACGCCGGACGCCAGCTTGTGTTGTGCACCGGCCAGAAACGAGAAAAGATGGACAAACTCGAGATTCAGGGCAATGGCCCGCTGCGAGGCGAGATCCGCGTCTCGGGCGCCAAGAATGCCGCGCTGCCGATCCTGTGCGCGGGCTTGCTGGCGGCCGACACCGTATCGCTCGACAACGTGCCTAACCTGCAGGACGTACGCACCACGCTCAAGCTGCTGCGCCAGATGGGCGTGAAGGCCGAGCAGGACGGCGCGCGCGTCACCCTGAACGGCGCTGACGTCAATTCGCCCGAAGCGCCGTACGAACTGGTGAAGACCATGCGCGCCTCGATCCTGGTGCTCGGTCCGCTGGTGGCGCGCTTCGGCGAGGCGCGCGTCTCGCTCCCCGGCGGCTGCGCCATCGGCGCGCGCCCGGTCGACCAGCACATCAAGGGCCTGCAGGCCATGGGCGCCGAGATCACCATCGAGCATGGCTTCATCCACGCCCGCGCCAGGCGCCTGAAGGGCGCACGCGTGGTGACCGACATGATTACCGTGACCGGCACCGAGAACCTGCTGATGGCCGCCACCCTGGCCGAAGGCGAGACCGTGCTGGAGAATGCCGCGCGCGAACCGGAAGTGACCGACCTGGCGCGCCTGCTGGTCAAGATGGGCGCCCGCATCGAAGGCATCGGCACCGACCGCCTGGTGGTGCAGGGCGTGGAGCGCCTGCACGGCGCCAGCCATTCGGTGATCGCCGACCGCATCGAGGCCGGCACCTTCCTGTGCGCGGCCGCGGCCACGCTGGGCGACGTGGTGCTGCGCGGCGTCTCGCCGGGCATCCTCGACACCGTGCTGGACAAGCTGCGCGAAACGGGCGCCGCCATCGAGACCGGCGAGGACTGGATTCGCCTGCGGATGGGTCAGCGCCCGCAGTCGGTGAGCTTCCGCACCGCCGAGTATCCGGCGTTCCCCACCGACATGCAGGCGCAGTTCATGGCGCTCAACAGCATCGCTGGCGGCGTCGCGCGCATCACCGAGACCATTTTCGAAAACCGCTTCATGCACGTGCAGGAGCTGGGCCGGCTCGGCGCCGACATCGCGGTCGAAGGCAATACCGCGGTGGTCACCGGCGTGCCCAGGCTGTCGGGCGCCAAGGTGATGGCCACCGATCTGCGCGCTTCCGCCAGCCTGGTGATCGCCGGCCTGGTGGCCGAGGGCGAGACCGTGATCGACCGCATCTATCACCTCGACCGCGGCTACGACCGCATGGAAGACAAGCTGTCGGCGGTGGGCGCCAAGATCCGCCGCATCGCCTGAGCGCAAGCGCACGCCACGCGCCCGACAAGAGAGCCAGAACAAGGACACAGATGAGCCCCTCCCCGACCCAGTTGACGCTGGCCCTTTCCAAGGGCCGGATCTTCACCGAAACCATGCCCTTGCTCGAGGCGGCCGGCATCCACGTGACCGAGGATCCGGAAACTTCCCGCAAGCTGATCCTGCCCACGTCCGATCCGGACGTGCGCGTCATCATCGTGCGCGCCTCCGACGTGCCGACCTACGTGCAGTACGGCGCGGCCGATTTTGGCGTGGCGGGCAAGGATGTGCTGATGGAGCACGGCATGGCCGGGCTCTACGCGCCGATCGACCTGAATATCGCCAAGTGCCGCATGTCGGTGGCGACCTCGGCCGGCTTCGACTACGCCAGTGCGGTGCGCCAGGGCGCGCGGCTGGCCGTGGCGACCAAGTATGTGCAGACCGCGCGCGAGCACTTCGCCAAGAAGGGCGTGCACGTGGACCTGATCAAGCTGTATGGCTCGATGGAACTCGGGCCGCTGGTGGGGCTGGCCGACGCCATCGTCGACCTGGTCAGCACCGGCGGGACCTTGCGTGCCAACAACCTGGTCGAAGTGGAGGAGATCGCGCAGATCTCGTCGCGCCTGGTGGTCAACCAGGCTGCCCTGAAGCTCAAGCGCGAGCGGCTGGCCCCGATCCTCGACGCGTTTGAGCGGGCCTCCGCCGCGCTGGCCTGAGGCTGTGAGCGGCATGGAAAGGACTAGGGCATGGACCCGGGGAATGGAGTCATGAACGAGAACGCTATGGAAAACCTGGTAATCCGCCGGCTGGATTCGACCGAGCCGGGCTTCGCCACCGAACTGCGCCAGGTGCTGGCCTTCGAGGCGGGCGAGGACGAAGCCATCGAGCGCGCCGTCGCGCAGATCCTGGCCGACGTGAAGGACCGCGGCGACCCCGCGGTGCTGGAATACACGCAGCGCTTCGACCGCGTCGAAGCCGCTTCGATGGCCGCGCTGGAAATCTCGCAGGCCGAGCTGGAAGCCGCACTCGAAGAGCTCGAGCCCAAGCGCCGCGCGGCGCT
The DNA here is from genome assembly GCF_056397305.1 of Cupriavidus sp. 05N40. Classification (NCBI taxonomy): domain Bacteria; kingdom Pseudomonadati; phylum Pseudomonadota; class Betaproteobacteria; order Burkholderiales; family Burkholderiaceae; genus Cupriavidus; species Cupriavidus sp. 05N40. Next base: position 22,579 of record NZ_JBFTND010000063.1, on the reverse strand, counting down.
GGARGCCGCSGCSGCRCGCGTGCGSGSCTACCACGAGAAGCAGAAGATCGAGTGCGGCAGCCATAGCTGGGAGTACACCGAGTCGGATGGCACCGTGCTGGGACAGAAGGTGACGCCGCTGGACCGCGTCGGCATCTATGTGCCGGGCGGCAAGGCTGCCTACCCCTCGTCCGTGCTGATGAACGCGATTCCGGCGCGCGTGGCCGGCGTCAAGGAAGTGATCATGGTGGTGCCCACGCCGGGCGGCGTGCGCAACGAACTGGTGCTGGCCGCGGCGCAGATCGCCGGGGTGGACCGTGTGTTCACCATCGGTGGCGCGCAGGCGGTGGGGGCGCTGGCCTACGGCACCGCCGCGCTGCCGCAGGTAGACAAGATCGTCGGGCCGGGCAACGCCTACGTGGCCGCCGCCAAGCGCCGCGTGTTCGGCACCGTCGGCATCGACATGATTGCCGGCCCGTCCGAAATCCTCGTGATCTGCGACGGCACCACCGACCCGGACTGGGTGGCGATGGACCTGTTCTCGCAGGCCGAGCACGACGAACTGGCGCAGTCCATCCTGCTGTGCCCGGACGCCAACTACCTGGCCGAAGTGGAGCTGAGCATCCGCCGCCAGCTCGACAGCATGCCGCGCCGCGATGTCATCCGGGCATCGCTGACCGGGCGTGGCGCGCTGATCCGCGTGCGCGACATGGACGAGGCCTGCGAGATCGCCAACGCGATCGCGCCCGAGCACCTCGAGATTTCCGCCGAGAACCCGCGCCACTGGGCCGAGCGGATCCGCCACGCCGGCGCCATCTTCCTGGGGCGCTACACCAGCGAATCGCTGGGCGACTACTGCGCCGGCCCCAACCATGTGCTGCCCACCTCGCGCACCGCGCGTTTCTCGTCGCCGCTGGGCGTATACGACTTCCAGAAGCGCTCGAGCCTGATCGAGGTGAGCGAGCACGGCGCGCAGATGCTCGGCCAGATCGCCGCCGAACTGGCCTACGGCGAAGGGCTGCAGGCCCACGCGCGCAGCGCGGAGTACCGCCTCAGGCGCAACTGAGGTAACTGAGGCCGGGTGGCCGGCGGGCGGGATGCCCGCCGCCGGCCACCCGCAGCCACCAACCGTTTCACCGACACTCACTCAGAGGTAAATCCAATGTCAGCCGTGCAGCCTTCCCTGATCGAACGCATCATCCGTGACGACGTACGCGCCATGGGCGCCTACCATGTGGCGGATTCGCACGGTCTGGTGAAGCTGGACGCCATGGAGAACCCCTACACCCTGCCCGACGCATTGCGCGGGCAGCTGGCCGCGCGCCTGGCCGAGGTGGCGCTGAACCGCTATCCGGTGCCCAGCAGCGAAGCGCTGCGCGCGCGCCTGAAGACGGTGATGCAGGTGCCGGCCGGCATGGACGTGCTGCTGGGCAACGGCTCGGACGAGCTCATCAGCATCCTCGCGCTGGCCGTGGCCAGGCCCGGCGCCAAGGTGCTGGCGCCGGTGCCGGGCTTCGTCATGTATGCCATGTCGGCGCAGTTCGCCGGGCTCGAGTTCGTCGGGGTGCCGCTCAACGCGGACTTCACGCTGGACCGCGCCGCCATGCTGGCGGCCATGGCCGAGCACCAGCCCGCCATTGTCTACCTGGCTTACCCGAACAATCCGACCGGCAACCTGTTCGATGCATCCGACATGGAAGCCATCGTGCGTGCCGCGCAGGGGGAGGTCAGCCACAGCCTGGTGGTGGTGGACGAGGCCTACCAGCCGTTCGCGCAGGACACCTGGATGCCGCGCCTGGCCGAGTTCGGCAACCTGCTGGTGATGCGCACGGTATCCAAGCTGGGCCTGGCCGGCATCCGCCTGGGCTACCTGGCAGGCGCACCGGCATGGCTGTCGCAGTTCGACAAGGTGCGCCCGCCGTACAACGTCAACGTGCTGACCGAGGCCACGGCGCTGTTCGTGCTGGAGCACGTGGACGTGCTCGACCAGCAGGCCGCGCAGCTGCGCGCCGAACGCACCACCGTGGCCGCCGCGCTGGCCGCCATGCCCGGGGTGACGGTGTTCCCCAGCGACGCCAATTTCCTGCTGGTGCGCGTGCCCGACGCCGCGCGGGTGTTCGAAGGCGTGCTCGCACGCAAGGTTTTGATCAAGAACGTGGGTAAAATGCACCCGTTGCTGGCCAATTGTCTGCGCGTCACGGTCAGCACTCCCGAAGAGAACGCGCAATTTCTCGCCGCCTTTGCCGCGGCGTTGCAGGATTAACACCATGCGTGTTGCAGAGGTCACCCGCAATACTTCGGAAACGCAGATCCGCGTTTCCCTGAATCTCGACGGCACCGGCCGCCAGAAGCTGGCGTCCGGCGTGCCGTTCCTCGACCACATGCTGGACCAGATTGCCCGCCATGGCATGTTCGACCTCGAAGTCGAAGCCACCGGCGATACCCATATCGACGACCACCACACGGTGGAAGACGTCGGCATCGCGCTTGGCCAGGCCGTCGCCAAGGCCATCGGCGACAAGAAGGGCATCACCCGCTACGGCCACAGCTACGTGCCGCTGGACGAATGCCTGTCGCGCGTGGTGATCGATTTCTCCGGCCGCCCCGGCCTGGAGTTCCACGTGCCGTTCACCCGCGCGCGCGTGGGCAGCTTCGACGTGGACCTCACCATCGAGTTCTTCCGCGGCTTCGTCAACCATGCCGCGGTCACGTTGCATATCGACAATCTGCGCGGCATCAATGCCCACCACCAGTGCGAGACCGTGTTCAAGGCGTTCGGCCGCGCACTGCGCATGGCGGTGGAGATGGACCCGCGCGCGGGCAATACAATCCCGTCGACCAAGGGCACCCTGGTAGGCTGAATCCGGCCGGCGCCGCCACCCGCGCGCGCCGGCAAGCTAAGCGTTGCCTGCGATAACCTCCGGTCAACGCGGTACCCGATGCAGACCTTGGCGCGAGACGCGTACGATATCCGTGCGCCATTCACGCCAGACCAACGGCCCAGGCCCAACCCGATGGATACGCTCAAGTCGTTCATCTCGCTGCTGGCGCTGATCAACCCGATCGGGGCGATTCCGTTCTTTATCAGCCTGACCAACCAGCAGACCGAGCAGGAAAAGCTGCACACCATCAAGATCGCGTCCATTTCGGTGGCGATCGTGGTGGGTATCTCCGCCTTGCTGGGCCAGCAGATCATCGAGTTCTTCAATATCTCGGTGGCTTCGCTGCAGGTGGGCGGCGGCCTGATCATGATCATGATGGCCATGAACATGCTCAATGCCCAGACCGGCCGCACCAAGGCGACGCCGGAGGAGGAAGATGAAGCCGAAGCCAAGGCCAGCGTCGCGGTGGTGCCGATGGCGCTGCCGCTGCTGACCGGACCCGGTTCGATCAGCACGGTAATCGTCTACGCTGGCAAGACGCAGCACTGGTACCAGTTGCTGATCCTGGTCGGGATCGGACTGGCGCTCGGCGCAGTGGTATATATGACGTTCCGCGCCGCTGACCCGATTGCCCGCGTGATCGGGCGCACCGGCATCAATATCGGCACGCGGCTGATGGGCCTGATCCTGTCGGCGCTGGCCGTAGAATTCATTGTGGACGGGCTGAAGACATTGTTGCCTGTTTTGAAATCATGACTACCATAGCAATTGTGGATTACGGCATGGGCAACCTGCGCTCGGTGGCGCAGGCCTTGCGTGCCGCGGCGCCGGAGGCGGATGTGCAGGTGGTGGACCGCCCCGCGGCGATCCGCGCGGCGGACCGCGTGGTGCTGCCGGGCCAGGGAGCCATGCCGGACTGCATGGCCGCGCTCGGCGCATCGGGTTTGCAGGAGGCCGTGATCGAGGCCGCCGCCAGCAAGCCGCTGCTGGGAGTGTGCGTTGGCGAACAGATGCTGTTCGACCTGAGCAAGGAAAGTAGGACGGCCGGCGGCAGCACCCCGTGCCTGGGCCTGTTGCCCGGCGAGGTGATCCGCTTCGAACTGGAGGGGATGACCCAGCCGGACGGCTCGCGCTTCAAGGTGCCGCAGATGGGCTGGAACCGCGTGCGGCAGGCCCGCTCTCATCCGTTGTGGGCAGGGATACCCGACGAGAGCTGGTTCTATTTCGTGCACAGCTATTTCGTGCATGCGCAGGATCCGGCGCATATTGCCGGCGAGACCGAGTACGGAGTCGTATTTACGAGCGCGGTGGCGCGCGATAATATTTTCGCTACGCAGTTCCACCCTGAAAAAAGCGCCGCCATGGGCTTGCAGATCTACCGGAACTTCGTGCACTGGAATCCCTGATCCTCATATAGTGACTTTACCGGGACCGGGCCGAACGGCCATGCTGGCCTAGGCTCATCTTTCTTCTCTTTCAATCAAACGCTCTTCACGCTTATGTTGCTCATTCCGGCCATCGACCTGAAGGACGGTCAATGTGTACGCCTCAAACAAGGCGACATGGACCAGGCCACCGTCTTTTCCGAAGATCCCGCCGCCATGGCACGTCACTGGGTGAATCAGGGCGCACGGCGCCTTCACCTGGTCGACCTCAATGGGGCGTTCGTGGGCAAGCCCCGCAATGAAGCTGCCATCAAGGCCATCATCGCCGAGGTGGGCGATGAGATCCCGATCCAGCTGGGGGGCGGCATCCGCGACCTGAACACCATCGAGCGCTGGCTCGACGGCGGCTTGTCCTACGTCATCATCGGCACGGCCGCGGTCAAGAATCCCGGCTTCCTCAAGGATGCCTGCACGGCGTTCGGCGGCCATATCATCGTGGGCCTGGACGCCCGCGAGGGCAAGGTCGCCACCGATGGCTGGAGCAAGCTGACGGGCCACGAAGTCGCCGACCTCGCGCGCAAGTACGAGGACTACGGCGTGGAAGCCATCATCTACACCGATATCGGCCGCGACGGCATGCTGCAGGGCATCAACATCGATGCCACTGTCAAGCTGGCGCAGTCGGCGACGATTCCGGTGATCGCCAGCGGCGGGCTGTCCGACCTTGCCGATATCGAACGCCTGTGCCGTGTCCAGAAGGATGGCGTGGAAGGCGTGATCTGCGGCCGTGCGATCTATTCGGGCGATCTCAATTTCGCCGAAGCCCAGGCACTTGCCGACAAGCTCGGCGCCGAGCAGTAAGACAACGCGCCTCCCGCGCGACAATTGCAGCCACCGGCGCCCGCACGTGCAGGCGCCGTGGCGGGCAAGGAATCACATGCTAGCCAAACGTATCATCCCCTGCCTCGACGTGACCAACGGGCGGGTGGTCAAGGGTGTCAACTTCGTCGAATTGCGCGACGCGGGCGACCCGGTCGAGATCGCCCGCCGCTATGACGAGCAAGGCGCCGATGAAATCACATTTCTCGATATCACCGCGACCAGCGACGGCCGCGACCTGATCCTGCACATCATCGAGGCGGTTGCTTCCCAGGTCTTTATCCCGCTGACGGTGGGCGGCGGCGTGCGCGCCGTGGAAGACGTGCGGCGCCTGCTCAATGCCGGCGCGGACAAGATCAGCGTCAACTCCTCGGCCATCGCCAACCCGCAGCTGGTGTCGGATGCCACCGCGCGCTACGGCTCGCAGTGCATCGTGGTGGCGATCGACGCCAAGCGCAGCTCGGCGCCAGGCGAGCCGGCGCGCTGGGAAGTCTTCACCCATGGCGGGCGCAAGGCCACCGGACTGGACGCCGTGGCATGGGCGCGCGAGATGGCCGCGCGCGGCGCGGGCGAACTGCTGCTCACCAGCATGGACCGGGACGGCACCAAGAGCGGCTTCGACCTGGAACTCACGCGCGCGGTCAGCGACGCCGTATCGATCCCGGTGATCGCCTCCGGCGGCGTGGGCGGGCTGCAGGACCTGGCCGACGGCATCAAGCTGGGCCGTGCCGACGCGGTACTGGCCGCCAGCATCTTCCACTACGGCGAGCACACCGTTGGCGAGGCAAAGGCATTCATGGCCCGCGAGGGCATTCCGGTGCGGATCTGAAATCTGGAACACGGCGAACCGACATGGCAAAGAAGTGGCTCAACAAGGTTAAGTGGGACGATAACGGCCTGGTGCCGGTGATCGTCCAGGAAATCGGCTCGAACGATGTACTCATGTTTGCGTTCATGAACCGCGAGGCGCTGCAGCGCACCGTGGAGATTGGCGAGGCGGTGTTCTGGTCGCGTTCGCGCAAGCGACTGTGGCACAAGGGCGAAGAGTCCGGCCACGTGCAGAAGGTCCACGAGATCCGCCTGGACTGCGACGAAGACGTGGTGCTGCTCAAGGTCACGCAGAACGACGGCATCGCCTGCCACACCGGGCGGCACTCATGCTTCTTCCAGAAGTTCGAGGGCGATACCGACAACGGCGACTGGCAGACCGTGGAACCGGTGCTCAAAGATCCGTCCACCATCTACGCGGCCAAGCCATGAGCGACACGCAAGCAAGCAGCACCGACGTGCTGGCGCGCCTGGCTGCGGTGCTGGAATCGCGCAAGCCCGAGAATGGCGGCGATCCCGACAAATCCTATGTGGCGCGCCTCTTCCACAAGGGCGACGACGCCATCCTGAAGAAGATCGGGGAGGAAGCCACCGAGACCGTGATGGCGGCCAAGGACGCGCGCGCCGCCGGGCTGGGCGAGGAAGCCGTCGGCAAGGTGGTCTACGAAGTGGCCGACCTGTGGTTCCACAGCATGGTCCTGCTGGCGCGCTTCGGGCTGGAACCGGCTGACGTGGTCAATGAGCTGGCGCGCCGCGAAGGGCTGTCCGGGCTCGAGGAAAAGGCGCGCCGCGAGCCCGGCGCCTGAACCTGAGGATATCGCGGCAGGAACGCGGCGGGAGCGGTGCGGCGCACGCATCGGATGCCGACCGGCTCGCCAGCCTGCGCAAGCTCACGCATAAGCTGTGTGCACTGTGCGCTATATTATGGGTGGCCGGCGGCTTCGCCGATCGGTTCCTGGCAGGCCGCGGCGGGGGCGCCTCGTGGCGCACTGCGCGGCTCGATTTGCGGCACGCAATGAAATTTTCATGAATTCAAAGCAAAATTGCATCTTCTGCCGGATCGTGGCCGGCGAGCTTCCGTCGAACAAGGTCTACGAAGACGACGAAATGCTGGCTTTCCACGATATCCACCCGAAAGCCCCGGTACACTTCCTCGTTATCCCCAAGGCGCATGTCGATTCGCTGGCCGATTGCGGAACCGGCGAGAGCGCTGTGCTTGCTAGAATGATGTTGAAGGTGCCGGAGTTGGCGCGTGCTGCAGGCTGCGGGAACGGTTTCCGGACGGTGATCAATACCGGCCCGGATGGCGGGCAGGAGGTCTATCACCTCCACCTGCACGTACTTGGCGGCCCGCGCAACCAGTGGAAGGTGCCGCTGCCCTGATCCCGACGCCCAGGTCCTGAGGACCGGCGTCGCGCCAGGCTTGCAGCCAAACCATGCAGGACCGCGGGCCGGACGTCCACGGTCAGACGCCATGCCGGCAACCGTCGCCCGGCATGGCCTTCAGTGACGGAACAACGAGCCGGGGTGGCAAGGCGCCGCCCCCGGCTTCATCAGGAGCAGAAAATGGGTTCGTTTAGCATTTGGCACTGGCTCATCGTGCTGGTGATCGTCATGCTGGTTTTTGGTACCAAGAAACTGCGCAATATCGGCCAGGACCTGGGCGGCGCCGTGAAGGGCTTCAAGGACGGCATGAAGGACCCCAATGGCGAAGACGCCGCGGCAGCCGCGCCGGCCAAGGAACTGCGCGACAGCACCACCATCGACGTGGAAGCCAAGGAAAAGTCGCGCCAGCAGTAAGCGCGATGCGATCCTTGCCGGCTCATCCGATGTCATCCCACCCGCCAGCAGTGCCAAGCCTGCGTGAGGTCCCGCGCGCCACGGGACTTGGCGGCGGCACCTCCCTTTCGACGCTCGCATGATCGATCTCGGCATTTCCAAGCTTGCACTGATCGGCGCGGTGGCGCTGGTGGTGATCGGTCCCGAGCGGCTGCCGAAAGTGGCGCGCACGGTCGGCGCCCTGGTCGGCCGCGCGCAGCGCTATATCAACGACGTCAAGGCGGAAGTCAGCCGCGAGGTCGAACTCGACGAACTGCGCAAGATGCGCACGGAGTTCGAGGATGCCGCGCGCGATGTCGAGCGCACCATCCACAAGGAAGTGCACGAGCACACCCAGTCCTTCAACGATGCGCTGTCCGGCACCGATGCCGGCACCGCGCCGGGCGGGGCGGCCGTGGACAGCGGCTATGTGCCTTCCTGGGATACGGCGCACAAGCTCCATAACGGCCGCAAGAGCTGGCGCGTCAAGCAAGGCGCGCGGCCGCTGTGGTTCAAGCGCCAGCACAATGTCCGCGTATGGGCGCAATCCGGCGCCGCGCGCGTCAAGCGCCACCGTCCCGCCACCGGTCCCGCACGCTCTTTCTTCGATTGAGCATGACCGGGTCTGCCAACACGCCGGTACCCGGCCGGCTGTCGCTGTCGTGCGTTCGGACTTGCGCTCCGACATGCGCTCCGCGCCGGCGTAACATCGCCGATTTTGTCACCGATTTTTCGATGCCAGCCCGCCGGGCTGAGCGGTCCACGCCATGAGCGACTCCCGTTCCCAAGATCCCCAAGACCCGCAGGACGAAGGCCAGCAGGAAACCTTCATCTCTCACCTGGTGGAGCTGCGCTCGCGCATCGTCAAGGCTGCCTCCGGCGTGATCCTGGTCTTCGTCTGCCTGGTCTACTGGGCACCGAATATCTTCAACCTGTTCGCCCGGCCTCTCATGGAGTCGCTGCCCAAGGGCGGCAGGATGATCGTCACCGACGTGACCGGCTCGTTCTTCGTGCCGATGAAGGTCACGCTGCTGGTGGCCTTCCTGGTCGCGTTGCCATGGGTGCTGTACCAGATCTGGCAGTTTGTCGCGCCCGGCCTGTACCAGCATGAGAAGCGGCTGATTGTCCCGCTGGTCAGCAGCAGCTACTTGTTGTTTATCTGCGGCGTGGCCTTCGCCTACTTCCTGGTGTTCCCCACGGTGTTCCATTTCATGGCGCACTACAACGCCCCGCTGGGGGCCGAGATGTCGACGGACATCGATAAATACCTCAGCTTCGCCATGACCATGTTCCTGGCGTTCGGCATTACCTTCGAGGTGCCCGTGGTGGTGATCGTGCTGGTGCGCTTTGGCGTGGTCGAGCTGGAAAAGCTCAAGCAGATCCGCCCCTATGTGATCGTCGGCGCCTTCGTGATCGCCGCCGTGGTGACACCGCCCGATGTGCTGTCCCAACTGCTGCTGGCCGTGCCGCTGGTAGCACTTTACGAGCTGGGACTGATCATGGCCCGCTTCACCTCGCGACCCGTCGCGGCAGACCCGGCAGCCAGCGAAGCGCAGGCGGACTGAGAACGCGTACCGCTTCGGAAGCAAAGCTTGGGGGCGCAACTTTTGCACCAAAACGGTGAAAATGCGCTTCCAGGCTGTTGCGACATCACAACAAAATCCCCCGCAATCCACGGTTTACGACGAAAAAGCCTTCTGGCGGCCGGGGGGGCTGACCCATAATACGCAGCAGACGTGAGGTAAATGCGTCGCCCAAGCACTTGGGCAAGCCAAGATTTCCCAATCAGTTGACAAGGAAAGTGTCGATATGAAGATGAAACTGTTTGCAGCCGCTGTCGCTGCCCTGGCCGCTGGTGGTGCGTATGCCCAATCGAGCGTGACCCTGTACGGCGTTGTTGACGCTGGTATTGAATACACCAACAAGAACGCAACTACCAACGGCAACCACAACCTGTTTGCCTTGCAGTCGGGCAACCAGTCCGGTTCGCGTTGGGGCCTGCGTGGCGTGGAAGACCTGGGCGGCGGCCTGAAGGGCATTTTCGTCCTGGAAAGCGGCTTCAACGTTGACAACGGTACTTCGGCTCAAGGCAATCGTCTGTTCGGCCGTAACGCCTACGTCGGCCTGCAGAGCCAGTACGGCACGTTGACCCTGGGCCGCCAGCAGACCACGTTCTATGATTTCGGCCTGATCTATGATCCGATGGCCATTTCGACCCGTTACAGCATTACCGCGACGGCTCCGGAATTCGCTGCCCGCGCCGACAATACCGTCAAGTACACCGGCACTTTCGGTGGCCTGACCACTTCGGCCTTCTACAGCTTCAACAACAACAACCAAGAGGTTGCGGGTAACTTCACCAACGGCCGCGAGTACGGCTTCCTGGCGAGCTACGCTGCAGGCCCGTTCTCGGTTGGTGCTGCTTATGACCAATCGAACGTCTCGACGGCAACTCTCAACAACGGCAATCAGCTGATCCGTCGCGCGACCATCGCTGGCACCTACGCATTCGGTCCGGCCAAGGTCTACGCTGGCTACCGCTACGCTCACGCTTACAACAACGTGGCCCTGCCGGGTGCTTCCGGCGTGCTGAACACCGCCTCGAACCTGGGTTGGGTTGGTCTGGGCTATCAGCTGACCCCGGCTTTCTCGCTGTCGGGCTCCGCTTACTACCAGAACCTGCGTAACGCCAAGGCTAACCCGTGGCAGTTCGTGACGACCGCCGACTACGCGCTGTCGAAGCGTACCGACTTGTACGCCTCGGCTACGTACATCCTCAACAAGGGTGGCAATTCGGCTCTGAGCGTGAATGGCTTCAACGACCAAATTACGTCTGGTCCGACCGTCCAAACTGGTGGCAACCAGTTCGGCGGCATCGTTGGTGTTCGCCACAAGTTCTAATTTAGCGCGGGCGTAAGCTCGCTCTAGATTGGCTTGAACTCAAAACGCCGGCATCCGCAAGGATGCCGGCGTTTTGTTTTTGGCGCCCGGGGCACGGCTGTCTGCTGTCGCCTTTGTCCGGCTTCGCGACGGGGCAGGGCGCATTCCCGTATCGTGCAAGCTGACTACCCATGGGCCAGCGCCGGCGGACAGCGTGGCGGCCTGGATGGCATGCCGGCCAGGCGGGAGGGGCCGGCCGTGGCGCTCAATCGCTCTTGCGCAGCCGGCTGCTTCCCGGGCCCGCGCGTCGCTCCCGGCTTCGATGCACAGCTTTTGCGCGATTTCGTTCACGTAGCCGCCGGGACTGCCGTGAGCGCAGCACCGGGTACGCTTTCGCGGCTTCAATGCGCCGAAGCCGGCATCGGCAAGCGCAGCCAGCACTGCCACCCCGGAAACAAAAAACCCCGCCACGAAAGGCGGGGTCAGGCAAGGCTCAGGCCGGGCGGGCGCGGCTGCGCGGCGGCTTATTCCTCCTCATCGAGCGGCATCGCGCGGCGCGGCGGCGGGGGGCGCTTGCCGATCATGACTGCCAGCTCGATCGGCTTGCCACGGCGCACCACCTTCATCTTGATTTCCGCGCCCGGCTTGAGCTGGGCGATGGCATTGAGCAGAGCGGTAGTGTCGGTGATGGTCTGGCCATCGACGGAGACCAGCACATCGCCCGGCTTCACGCCGGCCTTGTCGGCCGGGCCACCCTGGACCACGGCGGCGATCAGGGCCCCTTCCTTGGCTTCGAGCCCGAACGACTCGGCGATCTCCGGCGTCATGTCCTGCGGTTCCACGCCGATCCAGCCCCGCGTCACCGTGCCGGTGGAGATGATCGATTCCATCACCTGCTTCGCGGTCGACACCGGAATGGCGAAGCCGATGCCCAGCGAGCCGCCCGAGCGCGAATAGATGGCGGTATTGACGCCCAGCAGGTTGCCTTGCGCATCGACCAGCGCACCGCCCGAATTGCCCGGGTTGATGGCAGCATCGGTCTGGATGAAGTTCTCGAAGGTGTTGATGCCCAGGTGGCTGCGGCCCAGCGCCGACACGATGCCCATGGTCACGGTCTGGCCGACGCCGAACGGGTTGCCGATGGCCAGCACCACGTCGCCAACCTTGACGTTCTCGATCCGGCCCAGCGTGATCGCGGGCAGGTCCTTCAGCGTGATCTTCAGGACGGCCAGGTCGGTTTCCGGATCCGAGCCAACCACCTTGGCATTCGCCTTGCGGCCGTCGGTGAGGGCCACCTCGATCTCATCGGCGCCGTCCACCACATGGTGGTTGGTTAGAATGTAGCCTTCCGCGCTGACGATCACGCCCGAGCCGAGGCTGGATACCGGTTCCTGCCGTTCCGGGAGGCGGTCGCCGAAGAAGAACCGGAACCATGGATCTTCCGCCTGCGGGTTGTTGGGTGTGCGCTTGCTGCCATTCTTGCTGGTGAAGATGTTCACCACCGCCGGCATCGCCTGCTGCGCCGCGTCGCTATAGGAGCCCTGCGCCGAGGAACCCGCAATGTTGGGCACCACCTCCTTCAGCGCGACGATCGGCGACCCGGATTGCACGGCCACCCGGCCGCGTTGCAGCCATTCCGGTTTTAGCGTGGCCACGACGAACCACACGGCCAGCACGACGGTGACAGCCTGAGCAAAGAACAGCCAGAATCGGCGCAACATATTGGAGTTTGGGCAGAAAATGAAAACAAAAGATCTTGAATTGTACTTGAACGACCTGCTTCAGGTCCCTCGATACAAAGACTATTGCCCGAACGGATGGCAAGTGCAAGGCCGCCTTGAAGTGGAAAATATCGTCACCGGCGTGACCGCGAGCCTGGCATTGGTCGAAGCCGCCATCGAGGCGGGTGCCGATGCCATTTTGGTTCATCACGGTTATTTCTGGAAAAACGAAGACGCCCGCGTAATCGGCCAAAAACACGCCCGCCTGAAACGCCATTTGGCGACGACCAGCTCGGCTGGACCGGCACCCTGCCGCAACCCATGCCGCTCGCCGCGCTGGCCGCCCACGTGGGCGGCGTGCTCGAGCGTGAACCGCTCGCCATCGGCGATCCCGAGCAAATGATTCGCACGGTGGGCTGGTGCACCGGCGGTGCCCAGGGCTATTTCGACGGTGCCGTGGCAGCCGGCGTGGATGCCTACCTGAGCGGCGAGATCTCCGAGCAGACCACCCATCTCGCGCGCGAGAGCGGCGTGGCCTACCTGGCGGCCGGGCATCATGCCACCGAACGCTACGGCATCCGCTCGCTCGGCGAGCACCTGGCGCAGCAGTTCGGCCTGCGCCATACCTTCATCGATATTCCGAACCCGGTCTGACAGCGGCGGGGCGCGGCATGCGCCCGCCACCCGGGCCTTGCGCGCTCAGGCCTGGCGCGCCTTCAGGCTGTCGCGGATCTCGCGCAGCAGCACCACGTCTTCCGGCGTGGCCGCAGGCGCTTCCACCTTCGGCTCTTCGGCGCGCAGCTTGTTGATGGCGCGCACCATCATGAAGATGATGAAGGCCAGGATCAGGAAATTGACCAGGATGGTCAGGAAGTTGCCGTAGGCAAAGACCGGCACGCCGGCCTTTTTCAGGGCATCGAGCGTGTGCGGCACGCCCGCGGGCGGATCCGATAGCGCGACGAACATATTGGAGAAGTCGAGCTTGCCGATGATGCGGCCGACCACCGGCATGATCAGGTCGTTCACCACCGAATCGACAATCTTGCCGAACGCCGCGCCGATAATCACGCCCACGGCCAGGTCGATCACATTGCCGCGCATTGCGAAGGTCTTGAACTCCGAGATCATCCCCATGCTTTTCTCCCTCTGTTGCTTGGTTTGAACGGTCGTCAGGACAAAAGCCTGCCGCATCACTGCCCGTAACGCAAGCCTGCAGGCCACATAGCTGATTTCTGTCCGATTATCGCGCGAACGTGAGTAACTCTGCGCCTTTCAATGCCTCATGTGCCTAAGGTACAATTTACGGTTGACGCAAAATCTAATTTGACATCCCCTGGGGTTTGGAATGAGTGACCAGCAAAACGTGAAGAACGTGGATAAGGGTCGCCGCAATTGGTTGATTGCGACGTCAGTCGCTGGCGGCATCGGAGGCGTGGCGGTCGCAGTGCCGTTCGTCAGCACGTTCGCGCCGTCAGAGAAAGCCAAGGCAGCCGGAGCACCAGTCGAGGCTGATATCAGCGCCTTGAAGCCSGGCGARATGATGACCGTGGAATGGCGTGGCAAGCCWGTCTGGATTCTGAAGCGCACCGAGGAAATGCTCGCGTCGCTCAAGAAGACCGATGCCGAAGTCGCCGACCCCAACTCGGACGTGCCCTTCACCATGAAGACGCCCGAGTACTGCAAGAACGAAACCCGCTCGCGCGCCGACCACAAGGACCTCCTGGTCGTGGTGGGCATCTGCTCCCACCTGGGCTGCTCGCCCTCCGGCCCCTTCGGCGCCGGCTCCAATCCCCAGCTCGGTTCCGACCCCGGATTCCTATGCCCCTGCCACGGTTCGACCTTCGACCTGGCTGGCCGCGTGTTCAAGAACAAGCCGGCCCCGCAAAACCTTGACGTACCCCCCTACCAGTTCCTGTCCGACACGAAGATCGTGATCGGCAAGGATGAAAAAGGAGACGCTTGACCATGGCGGCCGAAAAACAAGTCAAGACGACTGGCCTGCTGGGCTGGATCGACGCACGCTTCCCCGCTACGCAGCTCTGGGAAGACCATCTCTCCAAGTACTACGCACCGAAGAACTTCAACTTCTGGTACTTCTTCGGCTCGCTGGCGCTGCTTGTCCTGGTCATCCAGATCGTCACCGGCATCTTCCTGGTGATGAACTACAAGCCCGACGGCACGCTCAACGCCGCCGGCATTCCCGTGGCCTACGCCAGCGTGGAATACATCATGCGTGAAGTGCCCTGGGGCTGGCTGGTGCGCTACATGCACTCCACCGGCGCCTCGGCCTTCTTCGTGGTCGTGTACCTGCACATGTTCCGCGGCCTGCTCTACGGCTCCTACCGCAAGCCGCGCGAACTGGTCTGGATCTTCGGCTGCCTGATCTTCCTGTGCCTGATGGCCGAAGCCTTCATGGGCTACCTGCTGCCGTGGGGCCAGATGTCGTACTGGGGCGCCCAGGTGATCGTGAACCTGTTCTCGGCGATTCCCGTGATCGGCCAGGACCTGTCGCTGTTCATCCGTGGCGACTACGTCGTCAGCGACGCCACCCTGAACCGCTTCTTCTCCTTCCACGTCATCGCCGTGCCGCTGGTGCTGCTGGGCCTGGTGGTCGCGCACATCATCGCGTTGCACGAAGTGGGCTCGAACAACCCGGACGGCGTCGAGATCAAGGCCAAGAAGGACGAGAACGGCATCCCGCTGGACGGCATCCCGTTCCACCCGTACTACTCGGTGCATGACCTGCTGGGCGTGGGCGGCTTCCTGATGATCTTCTCCGCGGTGATCTTCTTCTTCCCGGAGGTCGGCGGCTACTTCCTGGAGTCGAACAACTTCTTCCCGGCCGATCCGCTCAAGACCCCGCCGCATATCGCGCCGGTCTGGTACTTCACGCCGTTCTATTCGATGCTGCGTGCCACCACCTCGAACTTCCTGCCGATCCTGTGGGTGTTCTTCGCGGTGCTGCTGGGCATGGTGTTCCTGCGCAGCAAGGATGCCCGCATCAAGGTTGGCGCGCTCGCCATCGCCGTGATCCTGGCCGTGGGCTTCTACTTCATCGACGCCAAGTTCTGGGGCGTGCTGGTGATGGGCGGCTCGGTGGTGATCCTGTTCTTCCTGCCGTGGCTGGACCACTCGCCGGTGAAGTCGATCCGCTATCGCCCGGCTTTCCACAAGACCATCCTGAGCGTGTTCGTGGTGGTGTTCATCGTGCTCGGCTACCTGGGTGTCATGCCCCCGTCGCCGGTGGGTGAAAAGGTGTCGCAGCTTGGCACCCTGCTGTACTTCGCCTTCTTCCTGACCATGCCGCTGTGGAGCCGCGTCGGCCAGTTCAAGCCCGTGCCGGAACGCGTGACGTTCCACCCGCACTGAGACCGGACGAACCCCGACAAAAGCACAAGGACACACGATGAAAAAGCTGCTTTCGATTCTCGCGCTGGCCGGCGCCTGCTTTGCCGCCGCGCCCGCCATGGCCAGCGAAGGGGGCTACCCCCTCGAGCCGGCACCCGTGCAGACCAGCGATCTCTCCTCGCTGCAGCGCGGCGCCAAGCTGTTCGTGAACTACTGCCTGAACTGCCACGGCGCGTCCATGATGCGTTACAACCGCCTCAAGGACATCGGCCTGACCGACGACCAGATCCGCCAGAACCTGCTGTTCAGTGGTGACAAGGTCGGCGACATGATGACCATCGCCATGCAGCCGAAGGAAGCCAAGACCTTCTTCGGCGCGGCCCCGCCGGACCTGTCGGTGATCGCCCGCGCCCGCGGCGACGACTGGCTCTACACCTACCTGCGCACCTTCTACCGCGACGACAACCGCGCCACGGGCTGGAACAACCTGGTGTTCCCGAGCGTCGGCATGCCGCACGTACTGTGGGAGCTGCAGGGCCAGCGCGCCGCCAAGTTCGCCGAAGTCGAAGAGCACGGCGAGAAGGTCCACAAGTTCGCCGGCTTCGAGCAGGTCACCCCGGGCAAGCTGAGCACGATCGAGTACGACCAGGCCGTGACCGATCTCGTCGGCTTCCTCGACTGGATGGCCGAGCCCGCCCAGAACCAGCGCAAGCGCCTCGGCGTGTGGGTGCTGATGTTCCTCGGCGTGTTCACCGTCTTTGCCTGGCGCCTGAACGCCTCGTACTGGAAGGACATCAAGTAATCGGCAGTAAAGCCCGAGGGGCGCAAGCCCCGAAGGGGCAGGGGGCTGGCGCGGGCGTCGCGAAACCGACGTTCGCCCCAGCCCTTTTCGCTTGAATGGATCGCTTGCCGATAATGGCAAAAGTGCCATACAAAGCGCATTTACCCGCCAAAATCACGCACAAAAGTGATTTAATATCATCTAATTTGCTTTCTGCATAGCGGTTCTGCCAGAATACCGATCCAGCCAATCGACCCCGCTTCAAAGGAATCCAACCATGATGGTGTTGTATTCGGGCACCACCTGCCCGTTCTCCCAACGTTGCCGCCTCGTCCTGTTCGAAAAGGGCATGGATTTCGAGATCCGTGACGTCGACCTGTTCAACAAGCCGGAAGACATTTCGGTGATGAACCCCTACGGTCAGGTGCCCATCCTGGTCGAGCGCGACCTCATCCTGTACGAGTCGAACATCATCAACGAGTACATCGACGAGCGCTTCCCGCACCCGCAGCTGATGCCGGCCGACCCGGTGCAGCGCGCCCGCGCCCGCCTGTTCCTGTTCAACTTCGAAAAGGAACTCTTCACGCACGTCTACGCCCTCGAAAACGAAAAGGGCAAGGCCGCCGAGAAGAACCACGAGCGTGCCCGCGCCTCCATCCGCGACCGCCTGACCCAGCTCGCGCCGATCTTCGTCAAGAACAAGTACATGCTCGGCGAAGAGTTCTCCATGCTCGACGTCGCCATCGCCCCGCTGCTGTGGCGCCTGGATCATTACGGCATCGAGCTGTCGAAGAACGCCGCGCCGCTGCTGAAGTACGCCGAACGCATTTTCAGCCGCCCGGCCTACATCGAAGCGCTCACCCCSTCGGAAAAGGTGATGCGCCGCTAAACCGGCCCCCCGGCCCGAGGCGCACCGCTTCGGGCCGCCCGGAACGCGCCCCGCGCCACTGGAAGCCCAATGCCTGAAACCTCCACCAAGCCCTACCTGATCCGCGCCATCTACGAGTGGTGCACGGACAACGGCTTCACGCCATACATCGCCGTCTTCGTCGACGCCAACACCAGCGTGCCGCGCGAGTTCGTCAAGAACAACGAAATCGTGCTCAACGTCAGCTTCGACGCCACCAGCGGCCTGGACATGGGCAACGAATGGATCGGCTTCAGCGCGCGCTTCGGCGGCGTCTCCCGCAAGATCGACGTACCCATTGAAAACGTGCTCGCCATCTACGCCCGCGAGAACGGCCAGGGCATGGCCTTCCCGGTGGAGCGCAGCGTGCCCGACACCCAGGCCGCCACGGAACGCGAGAACAACCCGCCACCCAAGCTGTCAACGGTGGAAAGCGAATCCCCGGTCACGGCTGACACTACCGAAGGCCACAACGGCGACGACGAACCCACGCCGCCGCCGGTCTCGCGCATCGGCGCCAAGAAGCCTTCGCTGAAGGTGGTGAAGTAAGTACGGCGCAGGCTGCATCAAGGCATCGTCATTTCGCGCCGCATGCAGTAGAATCGCTGTCTGCACCAAACATGCCGGCTTAGCTCATCAGGTAGAGCAGTTGATTTGTAATCATCAGGTGGCGGGTTCGAGTCCTGCAGCCGGCACCAGAATTTGAAAACGGCCTCCAAGCGATTGGGGGCCGTTTTCGTTTTGCAGGCTCGCGCTCACTTAGGAAGTGCGTGGTCGCCGGGCAAGGTGTTTTTTCAGGGGCTGACCGTTGAGGCATCACCGAGGCATCACCTGGTCCTCAATACATCCCCTGCACGCCATCAACTGCCGAGTCGAGTCGACTCTTTAGCAGCGAGAGCATGCAGTGCAACCCCGAGGGCTCGGCGCATGCCGCATCGTCCTGATCCAGGAGCGTCAACATCAACCGTATTGCCGCGCTGACTTGCAGAAGTCGATCGCATTGCTCAAGGACATTGCCTCGTACTTGCTCCTCGATCGCTATCAACTGACTGACGATCTCGTGGATACGCGTTGCTGCAGAATCCTCTTTCCATAGTGCAAGGCCGTGCAACTCGGCCAACAGGTCACGCTGCATATGCCCGATTGGTGCTAGCGTCGTTTCGGCCTGCTCAGTCATGAGTCCCCTCCTCACGAACTAATGCTTGCAGCGAACAGGATTTGCGTTGGATCTGCGTTTGCTCAGCACGAGCGAAAACAACAGGCATTTGCAGCCTCCTTGGACAGGGTTTCACCCGCCTTCCGCTGCTAAACGGGGTGGGCGGGCACAGGGCGGGTTAGCAGACCGGTGTCCAAGGATGCCGGCGAGCCCGGAGGCTCCCCACCCAGGCCCGCCCATGGTATGGACGTGCGAGGGCATCGCGGACGAAAAGATAGCCGCATGGCGCGGCTGTCCGCCTTGGACGTTTCAGGCTGCTAAACCCGATCACCGTTGTTTCGGCGATGAGTCATTCTTGATGACCCCACCATCCATGTCAATCCAACCGACGACCACGGATACCATATTTAACACCTTGTGTAATATCTATCAAATCCAGCCGTAAAGCCCTGTCCAGCCGGCAATACAAACGAAAGAAGGGCGGGTGAAAAATGGGTCGTCACCAGAAGCAGCCGAAGCTTTCCGGCATTCTGCTGGAGTCGTCCTGGTCCGCAACGAAGTGACGCTGCCGGCCCGCCCACGGAAGCGCGCCCCACAATCAAGTCGAATCTTGATGCTGCAGTGCAGGCACAACGAGCGGCCTGACGGTAAGCTCTTGCCTTCAGTCGGGAGAATTCCACGGGGGAGGGCAAATGCGGCGCGTCGTATTCAATCAGAAGGGCGGTGTTGGGAAGTCGACCATTGTGTGCAACCTGGCGGCAATCAGTGCCAGCGAAGGCTTGCGCACCCTGGTCATCGACCTGGATGTGCAGGGAAATTCCAGCCAGTATCTGCTCGGCAAGCAGGCCGGCGAAGCGACCCCGACGGTGGCGGATTTCTTCGAGACCGCCCTGACCTACAGCTTCAAGCCGGTTGAGTTCTCTTCCTTCGTGCATTCGACACAGTTCGAGAATCTCGACGTGATGCCGGCGCACCCCGATCTCGATGCGCTGCATGGCAAGCTCGAATCGCGCTACAAGATCTACAAGCTGCGCGATGCATTGAACGAGCTGGATACGTACGATGCAATCTATATCGATACGCCGCCGGCACTGAACTTCTACACCCGCTCGGCCCTGATTGCCGTCGAGCGCTGCCTGATTCCATTCGACTGCGACGACTTTTCCCGCCGCGCCCTGTACACGCTGCTGGACAACGTGAAGGAGATCCAGCAGGACCATAATGCGGCGCTGGAAGTGGAGGGGATCGTGATCAATCAGTTTCAGCCGCGCGCCAGCCTGCCCCAGCAGCTGGTGGACGAACTGGTGAGCGAAGGTTTGCCGGTGCTGGGCTCGCGCCTGTCCTCGTCGGTGAAGATCCGCGAATCCCATCAGCACGCCAGGCCGATGATCTACCTGGACCCGCGGCACAAGCTCGCCCAGGAATACGTGGCATTGCATCGCGAACTGGTCGGATAGGGGCAAGCTCCGGCGGCCTGTCTTCTGGTCATGCAATCTGGCTAGCTTAGGCGGGGCAAGTTCACTTGAGCGCTGCCCGGAAGCCGCCCTCAAATCCGTTTCCTCCAAAGCCGCTCACCTGCGCACGCGGGTGCTGCCGGTGGACCTGGATGGCGCGTTCCGCTACGCCTGCGACTGAATGGCGTGGCGCGTGAGGGGCACGCGGTGATGATGCGGCCGCCGTCGTTGTCCTACGCGCGCCTGCGGTTTGGCTGACAGTACGGCCAGTCCGCTGCCCCTATAGTGAATATGGATGCGTCCGCCGGCCCGGCTTTCGCACGGGCCGGCGTGGTTTCGCTATCGCCTGCGGCTTCGCATCGCGGGCGCTCAGTCTTTCCATTGCGGGGTAGCCCATCATGCTTTTGCAGCGCTTGCCGGCCTTGTCCTTGTGCGTATTGATGGTGGCTTGCCTGGCCGCCTGCGGCGATTCGGCAACCTTGCCGGTTTCGGCCGGCACGGGCGTGAATCCAGAGCTGCCGCCGCCCAACAAGACGATGCTGCCCACCGTGAACATCGCGCCCGCCCGGGGCTGGGTGGATGGCGCAAAGCCGGTCGCTGCGCAGGGCATGGCCACGGTGGCGTTCGCCGACAAGCTCGATCATCCGCGCTGGCTCTACGTGCTGCCGAACGGCGATGTGCTGGTGGCGGAAACCAACGCACCGCCCAAGCCGGATGACGCGAGGGGCGTCAGGGGCTGGGTGATGACGCAGGTGATGAAACGCGCGGGCGCGGGCGTGCCCAGCGCCAACCGCATCACGCTGCTGCGCGATACCAATGGCGATGGCGTGGCCGATACGCGCTCGGTCTTTCTCAAGGACCTGAATTCGCCGTTCGGCATGGTGCTGGTCGGCAACGATTTCTACGTGGCCGATACCGACGCGGTGCTGCGCTTTCCCTATCAGCAGGGCCAGACCGAAATCACCGCGCCCGGCGTCAAGGTGGTGGACCTTCCGGCTGGCCCGATCAACCATCACTGGACCAAGAACGTCATCGCCGGCAAGGACGGCAGCAAGCTGTATGTCACGGTGGGCTCAAACAGCAATGTGGGCGAGAACGGCATCGACGTGGAGGAGGGGCGCGCCGCCATCTGGGAGGTCGATCCCGGGACCGGCGCGCACCGCGTCTTCGCCAGCGGCCTGCGCAACCCGAATGGCATGGCGTGGGAGCCGGTCAGCGGCGCGTTATGGACTTCGGTGAACGAGCGCGACGAAATCGGCAGCGACCTGGTGCCGGACTACATCACCTCGGTGAAGGACGGCGCGTTCTACGGTTGGCCATTCAGTTACTACGGCCAGCATGTAGACGTCCGCGTAAAGCCGCCGCGGCCGGAGATGGTAGCCAGGGCCATCGCGCCCGACTACGCCGTCGGCCCGCACACGGCATCGCTCGGCCTGGCCTCGTCTGTCGGCAATACGCTGCCGGCGCGGTTCAGGGACGGCATGTTCGTCGGCCAGCACGGTTCGTGGAACCGCAAGCCGCATAGCGGCTACAAGGTGATCTTCGTGCCGTTCTCCGGCGGCAGGCCGGCCGGCGCGCCGGTCGACGTGCTGACGGGCTTCCTCACCAAGGACGGCGATGCGCAAGGACGGCCCGTTGGCGTTGCTATCGACAAGGGCGGCGCGTTGCTGGTGGCGGACGATGTGGGCAACGTCGTGTGGCGGGTATCGGCGGCGAAGTAGCCGCCCGAAGTCACCACTACTGGTTCACGCCCATCTGCTTGAGCAGCGTGAGGTTGTCCTCCAGATGCCAGTTCTCCACGATCTTGCCGCCAGCCACGCGGTACAGGTCGAAGGCCTGGAAGTCGATTGCCTGGCCTTGTCCCTTGGCGTTGCCGAACTGCCCGGTGAAATGCCCGCGAAAGCGCAGGTGCACCGCGGCGCGGTCGCCGGCGATCACTACGTCTTCCATCTGCGCGCTCAGGTCCGGCACGGCGGTGCGGAATCCCTTCGACGCCTGCAGCGGCCCCGGCAATCCCTGCTCGCGGCCGGGCGGTAGCGTGCGGTCGGTAAAGCCGGGGTCGAGCGCGAGCCTGGCGTAGCGCTCGTCGCCGGTGTTCCAGAAGGTGGCGTAGCGGCGCGCGGCCAGCAGCACGGCGGCGTTGGCTGGCTGCCTGGCGGCTTCGGCCACGTGCTGCGGACGAACGAGTTCATCGGCCTGCTTGGCGGCGGTGGYGTTCTGTGAGAGCGAGAGCAATGCGGCGGTGGCCAGCGCGGCGGCGAGGAGGGTGGTTTTCATCGGAGGTCTCCGTGTCGGTGAATGCGATGGCGCGGTTGGTGTTGTCCTCACTATAGAATTCAATCTGAAATTGATAAACATAGTCATATCGCTATCAATTTCAAATCATGTTTGTTAATTGGGTCGGCCTGTGGCGCATGCCAGGCCGGCGTCCGCAAAGTCTCAGGTCAGCGTGAGATAGCCGCCATCGGCGCCGACGACCTTGCGCAGTACCTTGACGAATGCCGTGGCGGCAGCGCTGTCGGGCTGGCCATGGCGCCGGTGCAGGCCGCGATGGCGGACCT
>NZ_JBFTND010000062.1:0-40674 GCF_056397305.1 Cupriavidus sp. 05N40 | reverse complement strand
GGCTTGGTATAGCCTTGCTCGGTCAGCGCGCGCAGGATGCGCGCGTCGAGTCCAAAGCTGTCGAAGGTGATCTCGGGGGTGGTCTGGCCGGTGGTCGCGGCGGTCTCGGTGGTCGTAGTCGTCATGGTTTCCGTGTCTTGCAGGAGGCGAACCCGGCGCCAGCGGACACGCGTCTTGAACCGAGCGGGGAAGATCTGCGCGTGGATTTCGGGGCGCGGCCGGGCAGCGTGACTGCCGCCGCTTGCCGTGCACTGCCAGTGCCTTTCGCGGGGAATTCCGCCGCGAGATCAATAGCTCATGTAAATCAAAGACTTAGATTGTAGCATCAGAGCCGCTCCGATGGGTAGTACGGGTGTGGCGCCCAAGGCAGTTTAAGCGCGACTGATTTCAGGCTGATGTCAGGCGGGCCTGGCCGTGCGGGTGCACACGGCAGTACCGCAAACGCCCCACGCGCGCCGCGCCAGGCCGGCTCCCCGCCCTTCGCTCCGTTTCTTCGCCCCGTTTCCTCGCCTCGTCCGCCATTGTTTGCCATTGTTTGCCATTTTTAAATTTCAAACGTATACAAATGCTTACGCGTGTCCTATGCTGGGTTCAGCGCATCACTTCCAGGCCGCCCCCAATGCAAACCGTCTCCGTCCGCATTCCCGAAGAAGACCTCGCCTGGCTGGGAAACCTCCGGTTGCCCGGCACCAGCAGCCCCAGCGACAAGATCCGCGCGCTGCTGGCCGATGCGCGCCGGCGTGCCGAGGGATCGTCGGACTACATCGGCTGCCTGTCGCTGCTGCGCGACCAGGTGCGCCCGCTGCTCGACGCTGCGCAAGCCCTGGAACTGGATCACCAACTGCATTCGGAAATCGTCCCGACGCTGGCCATGCAACTGCCCGAACTGATGGCCAGCCTGATCGCCGGCGTGCCGGCCGGCGACCAGGCGCCCGCGCAGGCGCGCGAACTGGAAGCCCGCCTGACCGCGCGCGCCATGCGCATGCTGCTCGGCATGCTGCGCCTGGCCGTGACCCAGCGCACGCCGGCCTACGATCCGGCCGTACTGGACGCCTATATCCCGGAAGTGTTAGAACTGGCAACATTGATCAGGAGCGCGCGCCCGGCCGGCTAGAACCAGTCCGCCTCGACGCTCGCCGCGGCGAGGCGCCCAATCGATGCACCGAGGAACCACACCATGACGACAGAAGGCCTGGGTAACCGAGTGAAGCGACTGCTGACCGCCAATGTCCACGCGCTGGTCAGCTCGCTGGAAAGCCGCACGCCGCAAGCCGTGCTCGAGCAATACCTGCGCGAGTTCGACGAAGTCATCGCCCAGGCCCGCATCGGCCTCGGCCAGCACGAAGCGGCCAAGCACCAGGCCGCCAAGGCCATCGCGCGCGTCAACAACGAGATCGAGAAGCTCGACGAGCAGGTCAGCGTCGCGCTCGACCGCGGCGACGAAGCGGCCGCACGCGCAGGCACCTCGCGCCAGATCGACCTCGAAGACCAGCTCGGCACGCTCAACGCCGGCCTGCAGGAAGCCGTGGAAAAATCGGCAGCGACGGAATCCGACCTGCTCGGCCTGCGCGCCAAGCGCGCCGAGATGGAGCAGGCCCTGGCCGCGATGGTGGCCGCACGCGTCGCGGCCGGCGTCACGGCTGGCGGCGCGGCCGCCAACGCCGGCAGCAGCGCCGCCGGCAACGCGGCCGTCCGCGCCGGGCAGCTCGAACAAGGCTTCAACCGCACCATGACCAGCGCCACCGGCATCGCCGGGCTGGGCACCGGCGGCTCGGACGCAGACCCCTCGCTGCTCAAGCGGCTCGAGACCTTGCACAAGGAACAGCGCATCAGCGAAAGACTGGAGCGCCTCAAGGCGGCGACGGCCGGGCAGGCGGGGCGCGGCGGCAACCCCGCCTGAGCCGCGCGGCAGCCGCCGCCGCGCCCGCCGCCCCTGACCGATTCATCACAACAAGAAGCCAAAATGAATCAGCTGTTATTGCCGGGCAATGCCCCGTTCGTAGTAGCGATTGGCCTGATGGTGGTGATTGGCTTGCTGGAGGCCCTGGCCGTATTGCTGGGCCTGGGCCTGTCCGAGCACGCCGATAATTTCCTCGTCACCCATTTCGCGCTCGACCACGCCGATGCCACCGGCTCGGATGCAGGGGTCATCGGCCAGTTCCTCGGCTGGCTGCATGTGGGGCGGGTGCCGCTGCTGATGCTGGTCGTGCTGTTCCTGACGGGGTTCGCCATCGCCGGCCTGATCCTGCAGTGGATGCTGGCGGCCCTGGCCGGCCACATGCTGCCGGTACCGGTGGCGGTGGCGCTGGCCACGCTCGGCGCGCTGCCCTTCGTCAGGAAAGCCGGCAGCGTGGTGGCGCGCTATTTCCCGCAGGACGAATCCTCCGCGGTGTCCGAACTGGATTTCGTCGGCCGCATCGCGCAGATCACGGCCGGCGAGGCCTCCGCCGGCACGCCCGCCGAGGCGCGCCTGGTCGACGAATACGGACAACCCCACTACATCCGCGTGGAGCCGGACGAGCCCGCGCAGCGCCTGCCACGCGGCGAGAGCGTGCTGGTGGTGGCGCGCGTCTCGGCCACCTTGTACCGTGTCATCGCCAACCCGCGGCCGGACCTGCTCTAGCGCCGCGCAGCCCTCGCCTTCTCGCTGTCCCACGGTCTTTCCATGAACTAAGGGAGTGTCAAAACCAAAATGGATTCCATCATCTTCTGGGGTGTCATCGGGCTGGCCGGGGTGATCGGCCTGTGCATCGTCGGCCTGATCTTCTCGCGCCTGTACACGCGCGCTTCCGCGGAACGCGCCTTCGTGCGCACCGGCCTCGGCGGGCAGAAGGTCATCATGAGCGGCGGCGCCATCGTGCTGCCGGTGTTCCATGAAATCATCCCGATCAACATGAACACGCTCAAGCTCGAGGTCAGCCGCGCCTCGCGCGACAGCCTGATCACCAAGGACCGCATGCGGGTCGACGTGGTGGTGGCCTTCTTCGTGCGCGTCAAGCCCACCGTGGAAGGCGTCTCCACCGCCGCGCAGACCTTGGGCCAGCGCACGCTCGCGCCGGAGAGCCTGCGCGCGCTCGTGGACGACAAGTTCGTCGACGCGCTGCGCTCCACCGCCGCCCAGATGAGCATGCAGGACCTGCAGGATGCACGCGAGCAGTTCGTGCAGGGCGTGCAGAATACGGTGGCCGAAGACCTCACCAAGAACGGCCTGGAACTGGAGAGCGTGTCGCTCACCAACTTCAACCAGACCTCGAAGGAATTCTTCGATCCCAACAACGCCTTCGATGCCGAGGGCCTGACCAAGCTGACGCAGGAAACCGAGCGCCGCCGCAAGGAGCGCAACGAGGTGGAGCAGGACACCGAAGTCGCCGTGCGCGAGAAGAACCGCGACGCGCTGGCCAAGAAGCTGGCGATCGAGCAGCAGGAATCGTTCATGAAGCTCGAGCAGGAGCAGCAGGTCAAGACCCGCACCGCCGAGCAGAATGCGCGCATCGCATCGTATGAGGCCGAGCGGCGACAGGAAGCCGAGCAAAGCCGCATCACGGCCGAGCGCCAGGTCCAGGAATCCGAGATCCAGCGCGAGCAAGCCGTGCGCACGCGCAAGGTGGAAGCCGAGCGCGACGTGCGGGTCAAGGAGATCGAGCAGCAGCGCGTCACCCAGATGGCCGCCATCGAGCAGGCCAAGGTCACGGAAATCGCCGCGCAGGAAAAGGCCATCGTGATCGCCGCCAAGTCCGAAGCGCAATCGCAGGCGCAGTCGCGCGCCAACGAGGCGCTGGCCGAGGCGGTCAAGGCCGAGCAGATGGTGGAGACCACGCGCCGCACCGCCGAAGCCGACCGGGCCAAGCAGGTCGCGCTGATCGAAGCGGCACAGGAAGCCGAGACCCAGGCCGTGCACGTGACCACGCAGGCGCGCGCCGAGCGCGAAGCCGCGCAGATGCAGGCCACCGCCATCGTCGAACTCGCCGAGGCCGCGCGCAAGAAGGGGCTGGCCGAAGCCGAGGCGCAGCATGCGCTCAACGACGCCATCAACGCGCTGTCTTCGGACCAGACCAGCCTCAAGTTCAAGCTCGCGCTGCTGCAGGCACTGCCTGCCGTGATCGAGCAGAGCGTGGAGCCGATGAAGGCCATCGACGGCATCAAGATCATCCAGGTCGACGGCCTCAATCGGGGCGGCGTCGCAGTGCCGGGAGATGCCGGCAACGGCGGGGGCAATGCCGGCAACGGCGGCAGCAACCTTGCGGAGCAGGCGATGTCCGCGGCCCTCTCCTACCGCGCCCACGCGCCGCTGATCGATTCGCTGCTGAAGGAAGTCGGCTTGTCCGGCGGCACGCTGCAGGGCCTGGTGCCCGGCCTCGCCGCCGGCTCGCCGGATGGCGGGAACGCCCAGGTCTTCCCGCTCCCGCATGCCGCCGCGCATGCCAACGGCACGCCGCGCGCCGATTCCTGAGCGCGACCGCCTGGCAAGCGCCCACAGGCGAGAGAGGCCGCCGGACAAGACAGCCGGCGGCCTCCTTCACTCCCGGCCGGCAACCTTCCCGCCGGCCAGTCCAGGCATCGGCCCTCAGTCGCCCTTGATGCCGTTGTCCTGGATCACCTTGCCCCACTTCTTGTAGTCGTTGCGCATGCGCGTGGCCAGTTGCTCGGGCGGCATGTAGGCCGCGACCGTGCCCGCGCCCAGCATCTTCTCCTGCACCACCGGATCGGCCAGCGCCGCCTTGAGTTCGGCCGACAGCTTCGCGACCACGTCCTTGGGCGTGCCGGCGGGCGCCAGCAGGCCACCCCAGGCGGTGGCTTCGAAGCCGGGGAAGCCCTGCTCCGCCACCGTCTTCACATCGGGCGTGAAACTCACGCGCTTGGCCGAGCCGACTGCGATCGGGCGCAGCTTGCCGGCCTTGATATGCGGCAGCGCCGCGATCATGTCGGAGAACATCATCGGCACCTGGCCGGCCAGCAGGTCGGAGATCGCCGGCGCGCTGCCCTTGTACGGCACGTGCTGCACGTCGAAATGCCCGAGGCTCTTGAGCAGCTCGGTCGAGAGGTGGCCAAAGCTGCCGTTGCCCGCGCTGGTGTAGTTCATCGCACCGGGCCTGGCCTTGGCGCGCGCGATGTATTGCTGCAGGTCCGTCACGTCGGGCAAGGCTTGCGGGTTGACCACCATGACGATAGGCAGGTCATAGGCAGCGCCGATCGGCGTGAAGTCCTTGAAGATGTCGTAGCCCTTGCGCGCGATCAGGTGCGGCGCCAGCAGTGTCGGCGTGGCCAGCACCATCAGCGTGTAGCCGTCGGGCGCGCTCTTGGCTACCCCTTCCGCGCCGATCGTGCCGGATGCGCCCGGGCGGTTGTCCACCAGCACCGTCTGCTTGAGCGATTCGCCGATCTTCTGGCCGATGATGCGCGCGGCGGTGTCGGTGGGCCCGCCCGGCGGGAATGGCACCACCAGCCGGATCGGCTTGGACGGGTAGGCCTGGGCGAATGCCTGCGATGCGCACAGCGGCAAGGCGGCTGCCAGGATGATCGCGCCCGCGCGGCGCGTGAAAGTACGGCGGCTTGTCTTCTGCATGATGAGTATGAAACGTGATCCGGCAATGACGCGGCCGGCTCCACAGCCCGCGCACGCGTCGGCCACCCGGCAAACCAAGGGGAACGACAGGACAAGGCTTCGATGGTCTCCTCCGCGGCCGGTCATGGCCGGTCGCCATTCTTGATGGCCGGCGGGCGCATGCCTGCCCGTTTCCCCGGGGTGTGGCCGCCGGGAGCCTCAGGGAATCAGAGCGCCAGCGGACCGGCGCGGAACAGCCGTGCATCCATCACGCGCAGGTCGCTGGCCACCGCGATCTCGGTGGCGCACTGGTCGAGCACGTCGCGCTGCAGATCGATGCCGGGCGCAATCTCGATCAGCGTCAGGCACTCCGCGCCGATCGCGTCGGGCCGCATCTCGAACACCGCGCGCTCGGTGATGTAGAGCACGGGCACGCCCATCGACGCCACATAGGGCCCGTTGAAGCTCAGGTGGGAGACGTGGGGCACGATCTTCTTGACGCGCCCTTCGCGCACGATGCGCAGCGCCCCATTCTCGACGCTCACCTCGAGCCCGCCCGCCGTGAGCGTGCCGACGAAGACCACGGCCTTGGCGCTCTGCGTGATATTGATGAAGCCGCCGACGCCGGCGATCAGCGCTTCGGCACCTTCGCCGAACTTGCTCACGTTGACGTTGCCGTGCCCGTCCAGCTCGGCCAGGCCGAGGATGGCCAGATCGATGCCGCCGCCCTCGTAGAAATCGAATTGCGCGGGCTGGTCGATCACGGCCTCCGGATACGCCGATGCGCCGAAGCTCAGCCCGTCCGCCGGCGTGCCGCCGATCGGACCGGCTTCCACGGTGAGCGTGAAGCCATCGAGGCCGGCCCCGGATGCCAGCATGCCGACAGCCGCCGGCATGCCCACGCCGAGATTGACCACGCGCGGCTGGCGACGCGCCAGCTCCAGCGCAGCGCGCCGCTGCACGATGGTGCGCGCGTCGAGCGCGACATCGGCTTGCGCGGCATGCTCGCCGGCCGCTTCGGCTTCCTCGCCCCGCCACGGCGTCACGTAGGCGGGGTTGAACGCCTCCGCGAAGGTCATCTGGTGATGCGCGGGGTCCTGGCTGACGACGACGTAGTCCACCAGGATGCCGGGCACGTGGATGGCCTGCAGGTTGTCGTGATGGTCCACCAGCGACTCCACCTGCGCGATCACGATGCCGCCGGAGTTGTGGGCGGCCTGCGCCAGCGACAGCAGTTCGTGGTGAAAGGCCTCGCGATGCGTGCTCAGGTTGCCGCGGCTGTCCGCGGCCGTGCAGCGGATCAGGGCGCAGTCGATGCGAAAGCTCGGGTAGAAGAGATATTCGTCGCCGCGGAATTCGATCGCTTCGACCCAGTTCGCGCGGTTCTCCGCGATGGCCTGCTGCCCGCCGCGGTTGATGGCGCCGCCATGGTAGCGACTGTCCTGCGCCGTGCGCGGATCGACGAAGGTATGCAGGCCGATCTTGCTCATCACGCCGGGCTTGCCGCCCGCGATGGCGCGGTACAGGTGCGTCAGCACGCCCTGCGGCAGGTTGTAGCCCTCGCACTGCTCGGCCATGGCGAGCGCGGCCAGCCGCGTGGCGGAACGCCAGTGCCCGCCGACGATGCGGCCCGTCATGCCGGCATTGCCGAAGTGGTTGACGCCGCGCGCGCCGCGGTCGCCCTGCCCGGCCGAGTACACCAGCGTCAGGTCGCGCGGCAGCCCGCACTCCAGGAAACGCTGCTCGAGCGCGCTGGTCACAGCCTCCGCATGGCCCGCGCCCACGAAACCGGCGCTGGCCACGGTCCACTGCGATTGCACGAGCGCAGCAGCCTGCTGCGCGCTGATGACCTTCATGGCTGTCTCCGTCTGTTCTTCCAGTCCGTTCTGTGCCGGACCGCATTCCGCGAACAAATGTTCGCAAAACGCATATCATACGGAGGCATGTCCGTATCGCGCAAGTGCGCTCAGGGCAATAAAATCCCCCGTTTCGATCGTTCCCCATCCACAAGCAGCCCATGAACCGTGCAAGAGCGGCAGACGAGGTCCCCGCGGCCGACCCGCAAGAAAAGAGCGAGTTGCTCGATTCCCTGACCAAGGGCCTGGCGCTGCTGCGCCTGTTCGCCTCCGGCGCGGGCAGCCTCACCATGCAAGAGGTGGCCGAACAGCTCGATGTTACCCGTGCCGCCGCACGCCGCCTGTTGCTGACGCTGCAGCACAACGGATACCTGGCGCAGGACGGGCGTGAGTTCTCCATCACGCCGCGCGTGATGGACCTGGGCTACGCCTATTTCGCCTCGATGGACCTGCCGCGCCTGGCCGGACCCTATCTGAAGGCGCTCGCCGAGCAGGCCGGTGAAACCTGTTCGCTCGGCGTGCTCGATGGCGAATCGGTGGCGCTGGTGGCGCGCGAGGAGCCGCAGCAGATACTGCGCGTGGACATGGGAGTCGGGCGCCGCATGCCCGCCTATGCGCACTCGCTCGGGCGCGTGCTGCTAGGCGGCCTGGACGACGAGGCGCTCGATGCGTACCTCGCCACCGCCCAGCTGCGCAAGCTCACCCCGTTTACCGTCAGCTCGCGCACCGCGCTGGCGCGCACCCTCAGGCAGGTGCGCAGCCATGGCTACTGCACGCTGATCAGCGAGCTCGTGGATGGCTACGCCGGCATCTCCGTGCCGCTGCGCGCGGCCTCCGGCAAGGTGGTGGCGGGCGTGGGCTTCAGCATGGTGCTGGGCAGCCGCGACGAGGCCCATCTCGTGCGGCACTACCTGCCGGCGCTGCAGCGCGCGGCGCAGGAAATCGAAGCGGTGCTGCGCAGGAGCTGACCCGGCGAACCACGGCTGTCGTCGCGCACGATCCGGGCAGCAGCACCGCGCTGTCACCCGGCAAGCCCGCACACCGCATCGGGCGGGATCACCGCCCGCCCACATGGCGGCCGGGCACTACCGCCGCCGGACATGCGCCCTCGATGCGCCTTCACTGCTGGCGCTCCACCATTGCCGCCAGCACTGTCTGCAGCGGCACGGTGCCCTTGCGCGTGTCTGCCTGCGCCGCCTCGAAGTCGATCCAGCCGGCGTTGAAGCCATCGAGCATCTGCGCGCGCGGCACCGGGTTGTTCATGCCCTGCGCGCGGAACAGCGCTTCCCACGAGGCACGCGGAACAACCTGCGCCTTGACCTCACGGCCCAGGAGTGTCGAGAGCGCGGCGGCAATCTCCAGCGGAGCGATGCGGCGCGGCCCTTCCAGCTCCACGACCCGGCGCCCTTCCCAGGATTGCTGCAGCAACTCCGCCGCGACGCGGCCCACATCGGCCGTCGCCACCATCGGCACCGGCTTGTCCAGCGGCTGCAGGTAGCTGGCGAGCACACCGTGAGCAAGCGCCGGCTCGATGTCCCACAGTGTGTTTTCCATGAACCAGCCTGCGCGCACGAAGGCAACCGGCACCGGCAGCGTGCCCAGCTCGCGCTCCATGTGGGACAGCTGCTGCAACAGGTTCGGCTGGGTTGCCTGCGCGCCGATGGTCGACAGGCAGACCACGCGCCGCGGCCGGGCGGCCAGCAGCGCCTGGCGCAATGCCGTCACGATCGCACGCGACTCGGACAGGTCGGCGCAGGGATCGAAGTTCGGCGGCAGCAGCACGAACACCGCCTCGGTGCCCGTGAAGGCACGCTGCAGAGCCTGCGCATCACTCATCTCGGCGAGCGCGACCTCGCAGCCCTGCGCGGCCCATTCGGCACCCTTGTGCGCCGAGCGCACCACCGCGCGCACATCCCTGCCAGCGGACAACAGCGCACGCGCCACCACACCACCCACCTTCCCGGTAATCCCAGTCACAGCAAACATCGTCATCTCCAGTCGGTCGCGGCACGCGCCGCGGTGACCGAATTGTGGTTTCCGCCGGGGAATTTAGCGATAACATGCCTGTCACTTGATTGATGACTGCGAGGCATCGATGAGCTTCGACGAGCGGATCCTGGACGGCATCGGCGTGCTGCTGGCGGTGGTCGACAACGGCGGCTTCGCGCGCGCCTCCGAGGCGCTGGACATGACGCAATCCGGCGTCAGCCGCGCCATCGCGCGGCTCGAAGCCCGGCTCGGCATCCGCCTGTTCGACCGCACCACGCGCACCGTCGCGCTCACCGACGATGGCCGCCGCTTCTACGAAGACATGCTGCCGCTGCTCGCGCAACTCGAGGAAACCACCGCCTCCGCGGGCAAAGGCGTGAGCGTGGTGCGCGGCCGCTTGCGCGTCAACATGGACCCGCTCTTCTCGCGTCTCGTGATCGCCCCGCGCCTCGGCGCATTCGTCGAAGACCACCCCGACCTCACGCTCGACCTGGTCACGCGCGACAACCTCGGCGACATGATCGGCGACGGTTTCGACCTGGCCTTCCGCTTCGGCTTTCCGCGCGCCTCCACGCTGGTCGCGCGCAAGCTGCTCGACATCCCGGTGCTGACCGTGGCTGCGCCCTCGTACCTCAAGCGGCATGGCGCGCCGCAGACGCCGTCTGACCTCGAGAGCGGCGCCCACGCCTGCATCCACTTCCGGGATCCGGAGACAGGCCGGCCCTTCCAGTGGGAATTCCATCGCGGCGATGAACGCATCCTCATCCAGGCCAGGGGGCGGCTGACGGTCAACGATGTCGGCACCATGCACAGCGTCTGCATGGCCGGCCACGGCATCGCGCAGGTGCTCCAGCTCGGCGCCGAGAGCCTGCTGGCTGACGGCCGGCTCGTGCCGGTGCTCACCGACTGGCCCGACGAGCGCTTTCCGCTGTACGCGCTCTATCCCTCGCGGCATCACCTGCCCGCCAAGGTACGGGCCTTCATCGATTTCGTCGCGGCGCTGTGCGTGCGCTAGCCGGCTGCAGGCGCGGCGGGCGGCATAATCGACACAACCGGCGTTAAGTCCCACGCCGCTCAAGAAGGAAGAAGACGTGCCATTCATCATTGCCGGCCTCGCGCTGATCGGGGCCCTCATCTACGGCGCGGTCCGGCTCTACGCAGCCGTGGCCGCCATGTACGGCTCGCTGGCCGGCACGGCGGCGGTTGCCACCGGCGTGGCGCTGCTGGCCGCGCTGGCCGCCAGCCTGCTGCGCCGCTACCGCGCCATCCACGGAAAGAAGATCAACGGCGAACGCGTCGTGTCCCTGGCCGGCCCGTGGGGCAGCATCCGCATCGACGCCGAGAACAAGCGCGGCTATCTCGACCTGGGCGGGCGGCAAGCGAAATTCCTGTTCGCCGATATCGCCGGCGCCAAGGCGGCGGACATCGGCGGCAGGTGGACGGTCGGCCTGGCGCTGGAGCACCACGCGCAAGCCAGCTGGGAGTTACCGATGGCGAGCCGCAAGGAAGCGCTGCGGTGGGAGAAGATCATCGGGCTGGCGGCGGCCCAGCAGCTTTAGGCGTCGAAGGCGGATGGCGGAAGGCGCGAGCGCACTGCGCATGCCCGCCGCCGTTCACCCTGCTTGCCCAGGCCTGGCTTCTCCATCGCGGCCTTTTCCTGCCGCATCGCTTGCGCCGCGTACTTCGCGTACGTCGCGCCATCCGTGTAGCGGATCTCCATGTGGGAGCGCGCCAGCGATTCCGCTTAGTCCGGCACCTCCATCGCCGTTCCGGCGTAGCCCAGAAAGCCCCGTGTTTCACGCGGAATAGACGGGTATTTCGGCGCGTTCGTGCGTTGACCCACGCAAATTGCCTACCTTATGATCGGCCCGCATGGCTGTCGAATGGCGCCATGCATCCCGGTCTCAACAAGTAGCAGCAGTGGCCAAGGTCCAATTCACGGCAAAGCAAGCAGACGAGCACGACCTTCCCGAAGGCGAGCCCGCAGCCAGCGATGCCAACTCTCGTATTCGCTTGCGCAAGCTTCCCCGGCAACGTTCCTGCCTGAGCGTTCGCGCGATCGGTGACGCCGATCGATGTCCCCTGCAAGGGATGACTGCCCAGGCACGCGAAACGCACCCCATCGGATATTCCGCACAAGCCCGCGCCGCACGCACGGCCCGCTGCCTTCGGGCAGCGCAGCGGCGCTGGGCGAGATATCACTGCTACGCGTGCGCCGCGCTCATCGATATCTGGCTTCCTCGCATTCCGGGAAATACAAACGGTATTTCACGGAATGTCCCGGGACATTCCCGGCCAAGATAAGAATTCACTGACAATGCCTCCCCCATACAGATCCGAAATAGACGGACTAAGAGCGCTCGCCGTCTTAAGTGTCATCCTCTTCCATGCCGGCATCGAGCGAGCTTCCGGAGGATTTGTCGGCGTCGACGTCTTCTTTGTCATATCGGGATACCTCATCACCTCCCTGGTACTCAAGGAAGCAGGGGAAGGAACATTTTCCTTACGCGCGTTCTATGAGCGCCGCATTCGCCGGCTGCTGCCGCCGCTTATCCCGGTATTCTTTCTCACATGGGGATGCGCATTCTTCCTGCTGAATGCCACCCAGTTCAAGAGTTTCAGCAAGAGCGCATATGCCGCGCTCGGCTTTGCCTCCAACTGGTATTTCCTGTCTACGGTCGGATATTTCGAAGGCCCCGGGGAATTCACGCCGTTGCTGCATACATGGTCCCTGGCCATCGAGGAACAGTTCTATTTCCTCTTCCCCTGCATCTTGTTGCTGCTGCTCAAGATGAAGGGCAAGTGGCTGGCCTTCGGCGTGGCGCTGGCGGGCTTGCTCTCCTTCGCTTATGCCTGCACCCTCATCGGAGACGGGCTGGTCGACACGGCCTTCTACAGCTCCCTGTCGCGCTTCTGGGAATTGCTGACAGGTGCCCTGCTCGCAACCGTTGTCGTCTCCGGGCCGCGCCGCGCCATCGTGGCCGACACGATGGAGTTGGCGGGCGTGGCGATGATCATCGCACCCGTCTTGATGTACACGGACAGCACGCCATTCCCGGGCGCGTTCGCCCTGCCGCCGACCATCGGCGCCGCCTTGATCATCGCGGCGTTCGGGCGTGGCCGCCTCGTGGCACCGATGCTGAAATCACGGCCCATGGCCGGGATCGGCCTGATTTCGTATGGCCTGTACCTGTGGCACTGGCCGATTCTCGTCTTCGCACGCACGGCAAAGCCGTCGGACGACAACAAGTTCATCTTCGCCAGCCTGTTGGCAACGCTGCTGTGTGCCGTCATTTCCTACCACTACGTCGAGAAACCCATACGGACGAAAGCCGCTGCTCCCGCGACGAAGGATGTCTACGCGCTTTTCCTGGCTTTCACCACGTCGATGCTGGTGGTGGTGGCGATTGGCGCGAGTCCGTTCGTCAAGGATTATCGCTACAGCGCATTTGCCCAGATCCGCAAGGCCCTGTATTCCGGCGGCAAGGCGCAGGTCATCGCCCATATCGAGGATGAGGAAGCCTACTACCTCGACACGTTGAATCTCAACTACGACGGCGAATCGGGAGACTATGATCCCGCTCAGGACAGCCGCTGGACATGCAGCTATGACTACGACAACAGCCCGGAACGGATCCTTCGCTGCCTGACCTCGCAGGCAAAAAGGCATAACGTCCTTGTCATGGGCGACAGCGTTGGCCGCGATACCTTGCACGCCTTGCAGCGAGGATTCCCGGCGCTGAATTTCATCATGCTGCATCAATCCTCGTGCCCGCCCGGGGACCGTCCCAAGCGGGTCGGCGGCGTCATGTGCTTCCCCGACTCCGCCGACCTTCTCGCCCAGCTGAAGAAGCGCATCCACATCGATGCGATCGTGATCAATTTCAGCTACGTCCCCGAGAACTGGGAAAACGTCGAGCCGGGCCTGGTCGCGGCGAAGACGGTGACGGACGACGTGGTCATGCTCGGCGTGTCGCCCATGTTCTACCTGCCGATCTCCCGGTACATCAAGTCGTTGCCGAAGAACGTCCCCATACCGCAGACGATCCCGGAGGCCGACACCAGCCTGACGCGCTGGAACTATCACGATATCGCGCATGAGGCGCAGTCGATGGCAGCCCGGCATGGCATCGCCTTCGTCGGTGTCACGGATATGTTCTGCCCATCGCAGCAATGCAGGCTCTGGATAAACGGTCGGCACGACAAGCCTCTTTTTATCGATCAGGAACACCTGACCAACGAAGGCATCGACGTATTTGCGCGCTTCCTGGAATCGCAACCGGTGCTGGCCAGGGCGCTCGAGCGGGCAAGCTAGGCGAGCGCTGATCTTCGCGCAATGGAAAAAAGAAAAGGCCCCACAGCAAGCTGTGGGGCCTTTCAACATTGGTGGGCCTCCCGTGAGTCGAACACGGCACCAACGGATTATGAGTCCGCTGCTCTAACCAGGCATGAGCTAGAGGCCCTGGAAAGTCAGACCGGCGCGCTGAGCGCGCTCCGGTCAGCTACCTTCGAGGAAACTCTTCAGCTTGTCGGAGCGGCTCGGGTGGCGCAGCTTGCGCAGCGCCTTGGCTTCGATCTGGCGAATACGCTCGCGGGTGACGTCGAACTGCTTGCCGACTTCCTCCAGCGTGTGGTCCGTGCTCATTTCGATGCCGAAGCGCATGCGCAGCACCTTGGCTTCGCGCGGCGTGAGCGAGTCCAGCACGTCCTTGACGACGTCGCGCATGGAACCGTGCAGCGCCGCTTCGGCCGGGGCCAGCGTGTTGGTGTCTTCGATGAAGTCGCCCAGATGGGAGTCGTCGTCGTCACCGATCGGCGTTTCCATGGAGATCGGTTCCTTCGCGATCTTCATGATCTTGCGGATCTTGTCTTCCGGCATCTCCATCTTCTCGGCCAGCGTTGCCGGATCCGGCTCGTTGCCGGTTTCCTGCAGGATCTGACGCGAGATGCGGTTCATCTTGTTGATCGTTTCGATCATGTGCACCGGAATACGGATGGTGCGCGCCTGGTCGGCGATCGAACGGGTGATGGCCTGGCGGATCCACCACGTGGCGTACGTGGAGAACTTGTAGCCGCGACGGTATTCGAACTTGTCCACCGCCTTCATCAGGCCGATGTTGCCTTCCTGGATCAGGTCGAGGAACTGCAGGCCGCGGTTGGTGTACTTCTTGGCGATCGAGATCACGAGACGCAGGTTGGCCTCGGTCATTTCACGCTTGGCTTCGCGGGCGCGCTTCTCGCCTTCGGACATCTTGCGGTTGACGTCCTTCAGTTCCTTGAGCGGCAGCACCACGCGCGCCTGCAGGTCGATCAGCTTCTGCTGCAGTTCGTGCACGGCCGGCACGTTGCGCTCGACGATGGTGCTGTAGCCCTTGCCGTCGTCGATGATGGTCTGGATCCAGTCGAGGTTGGTCTCGTTGCCCGGGAAACGGGCGACGAAGTCCGCGCGCGGCATGCCGCACTTGTCGACCACGATCTTGAGGATGGAGCGCTCGAACTTGCGCACTTCGTCCACCTGGCCACGCAGCGTGTCGCACAGGCGCTCGACATTGCGCGCGGTGAAGCGGATGCTCATCAGCTCGGCMTGGATGGCTTCCTGGGCCTTGACGTAGGCCTTGGACTTGTAGCCTTCCTTCTCGAACGAGCGGCGCATCTTGTCGAACTGCTCGGCGATGACGCGGAATTTCTCCAGCGCGGCCTGCTTCAGTTCTTCGAGCTGGCGTGCCGAAGCGGCCAGGCCGCCGGCGTCGTCGTCCTCGTCGTCCTCGGACTCTTCGTCGTCGGACTCCAGGTCTTCCTCCTCGGCGGCGGCAGCGGCTGCCACCGGCGCGGGGGCGGCGGGAACGTCATCGGCGTTGGGATCGATCAGGCCATCGACGAATTCGTCGATCTTGATCTCGTCGCTGGCAACGCGCTCGGCCAGGGCCAGGATTTCGGAAATGGTGACCGGGCAAGCCGAGATCGCCATGACCATGTCCTTCAGGCCGGCTTCGATACGCTTGGCGATTTCGATTTCGCCTTCGCGCGTGAGCAGCTCCACGGTACCCATTTCGCGCATGTACATGCGCACGGGATCCGTGGTGCGGCCGAATTCGGAGTCCACGGTGGACAGCGCCGCTTCGGCTTCTTCCTCCGCTTCTTCCTCGCTGGTGGCCGACGGTGCGTTGTCGTTGAGCAGCAGGGTTTCCGCGTCGGGCGCCTGTTCGTAGACAGCGATGCCAATGTCGTTGAGCGTGGCGACCAGGGTGTCGATCGTTTCCGAATCGACCATGTCGTCCGGAAGGTGATCGTTGATTTCCGCGTAGGTCAGGTAACCGCGCGACTTGCCCAGCTTGATCAGCGCCTTGAGCTTCTGGCGGCGAGCTTCGAGTTCTTCCTCGGTGCCCTGCTGGGTCGAGGCGAACTCCTTGAGCAGGGCCTTTTCCTTGGCCTTGCGGTCACGGGCCTTCTGCTTTTCGGTCTTGGGCGCCGCAGCAGGTGCTGCTGCGGGCATATCATCTTCGTAAAGCTCTTCAGTCACGTCGTCTGTGGTGCTGTCGTCGTGCTGCATGCCGGCCTTGGGCTTGCGGCCACGCTTCTTCGGCTCCGGCTTGACTGCCGGAGCGGCGGGACGCTCGGATGCAACGGGGGCGGAAGTGGTGGCAGGTGCCGGGGCCTCCGACTCGGGGGCGGCCGACTTGGCGCCTCCGGTCTTGGCACTGGCTGCTGCCGCTCGCTTGCTCTCGACTTCGGTAATCTGCTGTTTCGCCACGGTGATACTCTTGCCTTTCACTGGTACAGATGCGGCGTACTTGCCGCTTGTATTGGCGCTATCGCCGCTCTCGCGTGCCGAAGTCGAGGGCCTCAAATTTTCGGATATGCGGGTTCCGGAGGAAGTGCTCGCAGCGGGCGCCTTGGCGCTCCGAGCGGTCTTAGCTGGCACAGGCTGGGCGGGCGTCTTGACTGACGCGGCTGACGTCGCAGCCGCCGTTGATTTCACGGACGCCTTGCCGCTCCCCGCTTGGGGAGCTTTAGTGGAAACCTTTTCGGTTGCTTTGGCCTTTGCCATTGGCACGCTCACTTTCACCAGAACTGGAGAGAAAGATTTCGCTATCCAAACCGACTATTGTAGCACGTTGCAGCTAGCCGGCTTCCCATCAGGTGAGGTTTTCACCTGAAAAATCAAGGCTTAAGCTCAAAACGACCAGGCCAAGCCTTCACTTGTTCCTAATGCATCCACCGCCACGCCCGCTTCGGCGCACCTCGCCGGGCAGGCCTGGCGGCGCCTATCCCAGCTGCCGCCGGCGGTTGATCTCGCTGACCAGCCAGCGCATGCGGCTCTTGGCGGCCTCATCGGCCGTGCCCGCGATCACCGCCGCCTGCAGGCCATCGAGCTCGCGCCGCAGCGGCTCCGCCAGCAGCTTCGCGATGGCCGCGTCGAACTCCTGCTCGGCGGGCTCCTCTTCGATCTCTTCGCGCAGCACGGCCGCGCGCACATTGGCATAGACCTCGGCGTAGGGCGACTGCGCCAGATGCTCGCTGAAGGCCGCGAAGTTCACTTCGCCACGCAACTCGTCGCAAGCGGACACCAGATGCGCGAGGACTTCGGCGCCGGCCTGCTCGTCTTCCAGCAACAGTGCGCGGCTGTCGGCGTCGAGCCGGGCCGAGAGCTGCGGGTAGCACATCAGCAGCTGCAACACGCGCTGCTCGAGCCCCGTGGGCGCCTGACGCTTGGTGCGGGGCCGCGGCTGCGCGAACCGGCCTACCCGCGCCGGGTCGCTGGCCAGGCCGCAGACCGCCTCGATCTCGGCCGGCGTGGTGCCGGTGGCATCGGCCAGCTCGCGCACGATCTGCAGGCGCAGGCCCCCGGCCGGCATGGCCTGCAACAGCGGCTTGGCCTCATACTGGGCGCGGGCGCGGCCTTCTGGCTGGCGCAGGTCCTGCCCCTCGGCAACCACCTGCAGCAAGAAGCGCGACAGCGGCATGGCGTCGCGCACCTGGGCAGCGAAGGCATCGGTCCCCTGTTCGCGCACATAACTGTCCGGATCGTGTTCGGCCGGCAGGAACAGGAAGCGGATGGTCTTGTTGTCCGCCACGTAAGGCAGGCAGGCTTCCAGGGCGCGCCGCGCGGCCCGGCGCCCCGCGGCATCGCCGTCAAACGAGAAGA
The DNA here is from genome assembly GCF_056397305.1 of Cupriavidus sp. 05N40. Lineage (NCBI taxonomy): Bacteria > Pseudomonadati > Pseudomonadota > Betaproteobacteria > Burkholderiales > Burkholderiaceae > Cupriavidus > Cupriavidus sp. 05N40. Next base: position 23,141 of record NZ_JBFTND010000062.1, on the reverse strand, counting down.
CCACCGCGTCGGTCTGGCGCAGCAGCTTCTGTACGTGCACTGCCGTGCACGCGGTGCCCAGCGTGGCAACCGCGTTGGYAAAGCCCAGCTGGGCCAGCGCGACCACATCCATATAGCCTTCGACCACCAGAACGTAGCCGGTTTCCCGGATCGCATGGCGCGCCTCGAACAAGCCATAGAGCTCGGTGCCCTTGCTGAACAGCGGCGTTTCGGGCGAATTCAGGTACTTGGGCTCGCCCTGCCCCATCACCCGCCCACCAAAGCCGATGACCTGGCCCTTGGTGTTGCGAATGGGGAACATGATGCGGTCGCGGAAGCGGTCGTAGCGGCGCGGCTTGCCGTCGGCATCGCGTTTTTCGCTGCTTTCGATCAGCAGGCCAGCCTCCACCAGCGGCCCCGCGATGGCGTCGTCGCGGTAGCTGCCGAATACGGCTTCCAGCCCCTGCCAGTCATCCGGCGCATAGCCGAGGCCGAAGTGCGCGGCGATCTCGCCGGTCAGCCCGCGGCCCTTCAGGTACTGGACCGCCTGGGGCGCGCCGCGCAACTGCTTGCGGTAGAACTCGGTGGCGCGCGTCATGGCGTCCGACAGCGCCAGCGAACGTGCCTGCTGCTCGGCGCGCTGGGCCGGCGGCAGGCGATCGCGCTCCTCCGGCACCGACAGGCCGACCGATTGCGCCAGCTCGCGCACGGCATCCGGATAGCCCTGGCCGGAGTATTCCATCAGGAAGCCGATGGCCGAGCCATGCGCGCCGCAGCCGAAGCAGTGATAGAACTGCTTGGTCGGCGACACCGTGAACGACGGCGACTTCTCGTTGTGAAAGGGACACAGCCCCATGAAATTGGCGCCGCCCTTCTTCAGCTGCACGTATTTGCCCACCACGTCGACAATGTCGACACGGTTGAGCAGGTCCTGAATGAAGGATTGCGGAATCACCCGGCTGTTCGTCCTTGTGCCGAACCGCCCGTCGGGAGCGGGCGGCGGCGATATGATGGCGATGAAAAGCGTGACCGGAACTGCGCTTTCCCGGCCCTTAACTCTATATTGTAGTGCAGACGCAAYGGATTGCAGGGAGCTCCGGCGAGGGGTAGTGGCCCGAATGCGACGCAAGACATACTTTTGCAGCGCATCGATGAGCGGCCGCCCGTCGCCCCGGGGCAGCATGCATTGCCGCTCAGCGCGGGGCCAGCGCGGCCTTGACCAGGCCGGAAACCGCCGTCATGTCGGCGCGGCCTGCCAGGCGGGGCTTGAGCACGGCCATCACCTTGCCCATATCCTGCGGGCCGGCCGCGCCGCTCTCGGCCACGGCCTTCTGCACTTCGGCGGCCACTTCGGCGTCGGACAGGGCCGCGGGCATATAGGCCTTGAGCACTTCCACCTCGGCGCTTTCCTTGTCCGCGAGATCGGTGCGGCCGGCTTGCGTGAACTGGGTGATGGAGTCCTTGCGCTGCTTGATCAGCTTGTCGATCACGGCCTGCACGGCGGCATCGTCGAGCTCGATACGCTCATCCACTTCCTTTTGCTTGATGGCGGCCAGCAGCAGGCGGATGGTACCGAGGCGCTCGGACTCGCGGGCACGCATGGCGGCCTTCATGTCATCGCTGATACGGGCTTTGAGGGACATGGCAATCTTCCAGATAGAGTGATGCGGGACGGGGGCGACCGGGGAACACGGCCTGCCGCGCGGCCGCCAATGCAAAAACCCGCCGGGGCCTTGCCCGCAGCGGGTTCTGACGCAGATGCGAAGGTACGGTCAGTACAGCTTCTTCGGCAGCATCTGGCTGCGGATGCGCTTGTAGTGGCGCTTCTCGGCAGCGGCCTTCTTGCGCTTGCGCTCGGCCGTCGGCTTTTCGTAAAACTCGCGAGCCCGCAACTCGGTAATCAACCCATTCTTTTCGATGGTGCGCTTGAAACGGCGCATGGCGACTTCAAACGGCTCATTGTCTTTAAGGCGGATGGTAGTCATGTGCTGAAATATGTAGCAGCGGTTAAACGGTACTGCGAGGTTTTTGCGAAAGCGCAAAGTTTAGCACAGGGGTTGTCAAGTCCGCATTGCAGGAAATCGCAGGGCGCAGCCTAGGCAGCGCCCTGTCCCGCGGCCCGTGCGATTTCCGCAACAGACTGGCCTGCGGCCACCCCGGATGCCCACGCCCACTGGAAGTTGTAGCCGCCCAGCCATCCGGTCACGTCGACCACTTCGCCGATGAAATAGAGATTGGGCACGGTACGCGCCATCATCGAGCTCGACGACAAGCCGCGGGTGTCCACGCCGCCAAGCGTCACCTCGGCCTTGCGGTAGCCCTCGGTCCCGGACGGCACCAGTTGCCAGCCGTTGAGCGCCGCGCCGAGCCGGCGCAGGGACTTGTCGGGCATGTCGTGCAGCGGCTGGGCGCCGTTCAGGCCGGCCGCCGCGCACCAGGCGTCGGCCAGCCGCGCCGGCAGGCGCTCGGCCAGGAGGTTGGCCAGGTGCTTGCGGCTGCTGCCCTTGTGCTCCAGCAGCCAGTCGCTCGCATCGTTGCCGTCGAACAGATCGATGGTGATGGGCGTACCCGGCCGCCAGAAACTGGAAATCTGCAGCACGGCGGGGCCGGACAGGCCACGGTGCGTCCACAGCAGGTCTTCGCGGAAGGCGCCGGCGGCCTTGCCGCCGCCGGAGGCGATGTCCACCTCCATCGAAACGCCGGCCAGCGGCGCGAACGGCGCCCAGCCCTGCCCGTCGAAGGTCAGCGGCACCAGCGCGGGGCGCGTCTCGACCATGCCGAGGCCGAACTGGCGGGCGATCCGGTAGCCCAGGTCGGTGGCGCCGATCTTGGGAATCGACAGGCCACCGGTCGCCACCACCAGCGCGCCGGCCCGGATCGGCCCCTGCGTGGTCATCACCAGGAAATCGTCGCCTTCGCGGCGCACCTCCTCGACGCTGCAACCGGTGCGCCAGGCCACGTCGCCAGCCCCGCATTCGGCGCCCAGCATGTCGATCACCTGCTCGGCGCTGTCGTTGCAGAACAGCTGGCCGCGGTGTTTTTCGTGCCAGTCGATCTCATGGCGGCGCATCAGGCCGAGGAAATCCTGCGGCGTGTAGCGCGCCAGCGCCGAGCGGCAAAAGTGCGGATTGCCAGACAGATAATTGGCCGGGCCAGCCTGCAGGTTGGTGAAGTTGCAGCGCCCGCCGCCGGAGATGCGGATCTTCTCCGCCAGCTTCGTGGCGTGGTCGACCAGCACCACGTTGGCGCCGCCCTGCCCCGCCACCGCGGCGCACATCATGCCCGCGGCCCCGGCGCCGAGCACCGCCACGTCGAAGCGCCCGGCGCGCGCGCTACCCTGCCCGGCTCCCGTGGTCTGCCTGCTGCTCATGTCCATCCTGCCTGCTGAAGAAGCGGCGATTGTAGCGAAAAGCGGGGCCAGCGCCGCTGTGCTACCCTGCTGGCCTTGCGCCAGGCCACCGCCCACACGGGCCGCGGCCTGCGCCAACCCCTTGATTTGCCGGCCCCGCCCGAGGCCGGCCCGGCGCTTCCCATGCTTGTCCTCGGCATCGAATCCTCCTGCGACGAAACCGGCCTGGCCCTCTACGACACCGGGGCCGGCCTGCTCTCCCACGCACTCCATTCGCAGATCGCCATGCATCGCGACTACGGCGGCGTGGTGCCCGAACTCGCCTCGCGCGACCACATCCGCCGGGTGCTGCCGCTGCTGCAGCAGATCCTCGGCGAGGCCGGGCGCACCCGCGCCGACATCGACGCGATCGCGTTCACGCAGGGACCCGGCCTGGCCGGCGCGCTGCTGGTAGGGGCATCGGTCGCCAATGCGCTGGGCTTCGCACTCAATGTGCCGATGCTCGGCGTGCACCATCTCGAAGGCCACCTGCTGTCGCCGCTGCTGACGCGCGATCCGCCGCCCTTCCCCTTCGTTGCCTTGCTGGTGTCCGGCGGGCACACGCAACTGATGGAGGTGCGCGGCATCGGCGACTACACGCTGCTGGGAGAAACGCTGGACGACGCCGCCGGCGAAGCCTTCGACAAGACCGCCAAGCTGCTCGGCCTGAACTATCCGGGCGGGCCCGAGGTATCGCGGCTGGCCGAATTCGGCACGCCCGGCGCCTTCGCGCTGCCGCGGCCGATGCTGCATTCGGGCAACCTGGATTTTTCCTTTGCCGGACTCAAGACGGCGGTGCTGACGCAAACCCGCAAGCTCGGCAATGTGTGCGAGCAGGACCGCGCCAACCTGGCGCGCTCGTTCGTCGACGCCATCGTCGACGTGCTGGCCGCCAAGTCGATGGCCGCGCTCAAGCAGACCGGGCACCGCAGGCTGGTGGTGGCCGGCGGCGTGGGCGCCAACCGGCAGTTGCGCGAGCGGCTGAACCAGCTCGCCGCGCAGAAGAAGATCGAGGTGCATTACCCCGACCTGGCGTTCTGCACCGACAACGGCGCGATGATCGCCTTCGCCGGCGCGATGCGCCTGCAGGCCGCGCCGCAGCTGGCGCAGCGCGACTACAGCTATGGCGTGACGCCGCGCTGGGAACTGTCGGATATCCGGCTGCCGGCCTAGCGCCCGGCAGGTCCGGCGGACCGCATGCTGCCTGCGCCCGCCGGCAGCATGCAGACGATCAGGCGACCCGCTTGTCCCGCTCGATCACGGCGTAGGCGCTGTGATTGTGGATGGATTCGAAATTCTCCGCCTCGAGCACGTACGCCACGATGCGCTCGTCCGCATTGAGGCGCATGGCGATGTCGCGCACTAGGTCCTCGACGAACTTCGGATTTTCATAGGCGCGCTCGGTGACGAACTTCTCGTCCGGGCGCTTGAGCAGGCCCCACAGCTCGCACGAGGCTTCTTCCTCGGCCATGCGCACCAGCGCCTCGACCGGCAGGTCGCCCGCCAGCTCGACATTCATGGTGATGTGCGAACGCTGGTTGTGCGCACCGTACTGCGAGATCTTCTTGGAGCACGGGCACAGGCTGGTGACCGGCACCAATGCCTTCAGCGATACCTTGGCGGCGCCGTTGCGCACTTCGCCGACCAGGGTGACCTCATAGTCCATCAGCGATTGCACGCCCGATACCGGCGCGACCTTGTTGATGAAATACGGGAAGGTGACTTCGATGCGGCCGGCCTCGGCCTCGAGCTTGAGCAGCATCTTGTCGAGCAGCCTGCGGAAGGTGGCCGGTTCGAGCGGCTCGCGCTCTTCCTCGAGCAAGGCCACGAAGCGCGACATATGCGTGCCCTTCTGGTCGGCGGGCAGGTGCACGTCGAGATTGAAGGTGCCAACGGTGGCCTGCACGCCAGCCGGCGTCTTCAGCGACAGGGGATAACGCACGCCTTTCACGCCGACCCGCTGGATGGGGATCTGGCGGGTGTCGAGGCTCGACTGCACGTCGGGCATCACGAAGGCGGGATTGATGTCATTCATACCGGATTCCTAGGTTTCCTCTACGGTCGCGGCATTTTTCGCAGACAACACTGCCGCGCAACGAGTGTGAAACCGCGGGCGACGGCAACCCATGCCTCCCGCAGCTGCGAACACAGAACGTGGGATTCTAAGTGAAATCGCCCGGGGCTGCCCGGGCGGAGACGATACCCGCACACGGAGCGCGGGGATGCGCAGGGGGATCAGCGCGCGGCAAGCGCACGCCCGCCGGCAGCGGGCATGCGGGGCAGGATCAGGCCGCGCGCGTGGCGACCGTCGCCGCGGCCAGGTTGAAGCGTTCGCGCACCGAGTGCTCGATGCCGGCAGCGTCCAGCCCGCACTGCGAGAGCAGGAAGGCGGGGTCGCCGTGGTCGACGAAGCGGTCGGGCAGGCCGAGCTGCAGCACCGGCACCGCGACACCGGCAGCGGCCAGCGCTTCGAGCACCGCGCTGCCCGCACCGCCCATCACGCAGCCTTCTTCGACGGTGACGAGATAGTCGTGCTCGCGCGCCAGCTTCTTCACCAGCTCTTCATCGAGCGGCTTGACGAAGCGCATGTTGGCCACCGAAGCGTCGAGCGCCTCGGCCGCGCCCAGCGCAGGATGCAGCATCGAGCCGAAGGCCAGGATGGCCACGCGCTGGCCGGCGCGCGCGCCGCCAGTGCGGCGCATCTCGCCCTTGCCCACCGGCAGTGCGGTCAGTGCCGCCTCGGTCGCCACGCCGGCGCCCGCGCCGCGCGGATAGCGCACGGCGGTCGGACAATCCTGCTGGAACGCGGTGGTCAGCAGCTGGCGGCATTCGTTCTCGTCGGCCGGCGTCATCACCATCATGTTGGGGATGCAGCGCAGGAAGGCGATATCGTAGGCACCCGCGTGGGTGGCGCCGTCGGCGCCGACCAGGCCCGCGCGGTCCAGCGCGAACACCACCGGCAGGTTCTGCAGCGCCACGTCGTGGATCAGCTGGTCGTAGCCGCGCTGCAGGAACGTCGAATAGATCGCCACCACGGGGTGCAGGCCCTCGCAGGCCAGGCCGCCGGCGAACGTCACCGCGTGCTGCTCGGCGATGCCCACGTCGTAGTAGCGGTCCGGGAAGCGCTTCTCGAACTCGACCATGCCCGAGCCTTCGCGCATGGCCGGCGTCACCGCCACCAGGCGCGAATCGGCCGCGGCCATGTCGCACAGCCAGTCGCCGAACACCTGGGTGTAGGTCTTGCGCGCCGGCTTGGCCGACGGGCGGATGCCTTCGGCCGGATTGAACTTGCCCGGGCCGTGGTACAGGATCGGGTCGGCCTCGGCCAGCTTGTAGCCCTGGCCCTTCTTGGTGACCACGTGCAGGAACTGCGGGCCGCCCCCTTCGAGGGCGCGCTGGCGGATGTTCTGCAGCGTCGGCACCAGCGACTCGAGGTCATGGCCGTCGATCGGGCCGATGTAGTTGAAGCCGAACTCTTCGAACATCGTCGCCGGCACCATCATGCCCTTGGCGTGTTCCTCGAAGCGCTTGGCGAATTCCAGCACCGGCGGCGCCACCGACAGCACGCGTTCGATATGCTTCTTGGTCGAGGCATAGAACTGGCCGCTCATCAGGCGCGCGAGGTGGCGGTTGAGCATGCCGACCGGGGGCGAGATCGACATGTCGTTGTCGTTGAGCACCACCAGCAGCGGCAGGTCCTTGTAGACGCCCGCATTGTTCATGGCTTCGAAGGCCATGCCCGCGGTCATCGCGCCGTCGCCGATCACGGCGATCGCTACGCGCTTCTCGCCCTGCGTGCGCGCGCCCAGCGCCATGCCGAGCGCGGCCGAGATCGAGGTCGAGGAATGGGCGGTGCCGAAGGTGTCGTATTCGCTTTCCGAGCGGCGCGGGAAGCCCGAGATGCCACCCCACTGGCGCAGCGAATGCATGCGGTCGCGCCGTCCGGTCAGGATCTTGTGCGGGTAGCTTTGGTGGCCGACGTCCCATACCACGCGGTCCTCGGGGGTGTCGAACACATAGTGCAGGGCGATGGTCAGCTCGACCGTGCCGAGATTGGACGACAGGTGGCCGCCGGTCTGCGACACGGATTCGAGCACGTAGGCGCGGAGTTCATCGGCCAGCGTCTGGAGCTGGCGCCGGTCCAGCCTGCGGAGGGCGGCGGGGTCTTCTATGGTTTTGAGCAGTGCGTAGGTCATAATGTCCGTTCGGCGGCCGGATTCTTGTGCCCGGTTATCGGTTTTCTGCTTATCAGTTCAATTCGAGCGCAGCACGATCAGATCGGCCAGTTCGCCCAGGCGTTTGGCGCGCGCGCCGAACACCGCCAGCGCCTCGTGCGCCGAGGCGCGCAATTTCGCTGCCAGCTCGCGGGCGGGCTCGAGGCCCATCAGCGAGACATAGGTCGGCTTGTCGTTGGCGGCATCCTTGCCGGCGGTCTTGCCCAGCGTGGCGGTATCCGCAGTCACGTCGAGGATATCGTCCACCACCTGGAACGCCAGCCCAACAGCCGCGGCATAACGGTCGAGCGCGGCCAGGCCGGCTTCGTCCACCTTGCCGCAATAGGCGCCCATGCGCACGCTGGCGCGCAACAGGGCACCGGTCTTCATGCGGTGCATCGCTTCGAGTTCATCCAGCGACATGGCCAGGCCGACGTGCTGCAGGTCGATTGCCTGCCCGCCCGCCATGCCGACCGAGCCGGAGGCCCGGGCCAGTTCCGCCACCAGGCGCATGCGCGCGGCAGCATCGAGCGAGGCCAGCGAAGCCGATTCGGCCAGGACCATGAACGCCTGGGTCTGCAGCGCGTCGCCTACCAGCAGCGCCGTCGCCTCATCATAGGCCTTGTGCACGGTGGGACGCCCGCGACGCAGGTCGTCGTCGTCCATGCAAGGCATGTCGTCATGCACCAGCGAATACGCGTGGATCATCTCCACCGCGCAGGCCGCGGCATCGCAGGCCTCGGGTGTGGCACCAGCCACTTCGCCGGCAGCGTGCACCAGCAACGGCCGTACTCGCTTGCCGCCGCCGAGCACAGCATACCGCATCGCGTCATGCAGCTTGCCGGGCACGGTATCGACGGCGGGCAGCTCGGCCTCGAGCGCCGTTTCGGTCCTGGCGCCCCGGGCGCGCATCCAGCCGGCGAAATCGCCGGCGTCGAGATTCTGCCTGGATTCGCTCATTCCTGCTCTCCCGCCATCGTGGCCTCGGCCGGGGCGGACTTCAGTACATCGCCCTCCAGCACCTTGACCTGCTGTTCCACGCGCTCGAGCGTCTGCTGGCAATACCTCACCAGCTCCGCGCCGCGCTTGTACGCCGCCAACGAATCTTCCAGCGGCAGTGCCCCGCCTTCCATGCTGGCCACCAGTGCCTCCAGTTCGGCCATGGCGGCCTCATAGGATGCGGGCGTCGCGGTGGCGGACCGCTGGTCGGCCGAGGCCGGATCGGCCTGGGCCGGGGAGCTCGTAGTCTTGGGCATTGCGGACATTGAATCTGGGGAAGCTGGGATTTTACGCCAAAGCGCGAGATTGGCCCCATCCATGCATGCGTGTGTGCATGGCGTTGCCGGAAAGTGACTTGTGCGCTTGGGTCGTCTTTCCGAATGCGCCCGCAACCGCACCCCCATGACGACCCGGGTCGACTTTTTCGCTAAAAAGGCAAAATAATCAGTCCCTTAACATTTTGGCTCGGGTACAATCCGCGGTTCGTCAGCGCGATCTCAACTCCACGGCCGGGAAGCAGGCCTGGGCGCGACTGACTGTCTTTCCCAAATCGATTTCTTTCGATGGTTGGGTTGTTCACTGCTTTCGCCTGTCATAGGGAGTGGGGATAATGTCCAATCTCAGCACCGCGCTGAAACTGGTGCCGGCTGATTCGCAACTGCCCGTCAACGTCTACTTCGACGAGGCGCTGCATCAACAAGAACTGGAACTGCTGTTCAAGAAGGGCCCCGGCTACGTCGGCCATGAACTGATGGTCCCCGAAGCAGGCGACTACCAGGCGCTCGCCGCCGAGGAAGAGGGCCGCATCCTGGTCCGCAACCCGGATGGAATCGAGCTCCTGTCCAATGTCTGCCGCCACCGGCAGGCCATCATGCTCAACGGCCGCGGCAATACGCCGAACATCGTCTGCCCGCTGCATCGCTGGACCTACGACCTGAAGGGCGAACTGCTCGGCGCGCCGCATTTCGACAAGCAGCCGTGCGTGCACCTGAACCGCTCGCCGCTGCAGAACTGGAACGGGCTGCTGTTCGAAGGCCAGCGCGACGTGCGCGCCGACCTCGCCCGCCTGGGCGTGGCCGAAGACCTGGACTTCGACGGCTACATGCTCGACCACGTCGAGATCCACGAGTGCGACTACAACTGGAAGACCTTCATCGAGGTCTATCTGGAGGACTATCACGTCGTGCCGTTCCACCCGGGCCTGGGCAGCTTCGTTTCCTGCGACGACCTGAGCTGGGAGTTCGGCGACTGGCACAGCGTCCAGACGGTGGGACTGCACGCCGGGCTCAAGCGCCCGGGCAGCCCGACGTACCAGAAATGGCACGAGGCGGTGCTGCGCTTCAACAACGGCGTGTTGCCGAAGTACGGCGCGATCTGGCTGACCTACTACCCCAACATCATGGTGGAGTGGTACCCGCATGTGCTGGTGGTTTCGACGCTGCATCCGCTCGGACCGAACAAGACGCGCAATGTGGTGGAGTTCTACTACCCCGAGGAAATCGTGCTGTTCGAGCGCGAATTCGTCGAGGCCGAGCGCGCGGCCTACATGGAAACGTGCGTGGAAGACGACGAGATCGCCGAGCGCATGGATGCGGGCCGCAAGGCTTTGCTCAGGCGCGGGGTCAGCGAAACCGGCCCGTACCAGTCCCCCATGGAAGACGGCATGCAGCACTTCCATGAATGGTATCGCCGCGCCATGTCCTTCCAGGACTGATCGCCTGGCGGCCGCCACCGTGGCAAAAGCCCCAAAACCGATGAAACGGACCGCCCCGGCGGTCCGTTTTGCCTTTGTTGCGGTGCACTCGCACTGATACAATCGCCCATCCGGTGTGCGCCCGACGCCTCGCCGGCGCGCGCCGGCCCTTCGCCTGCGCGAAGCCTTTCGCGGGCGCGGCCTCCTGTTCTCGCCGGGGGCCGGGTCCGCGCGCTGTTCATTCCTCCTTTTCGCCCCCGCCATGCAATCGCTCTGGATGCTGTTCGCCGCCTTCGCCTTTTCCTTGATGGGGGTGGGCGTCAAGCTGGCGTCCGAGCTGTACACCACGGGCGAGATCGTGTTCTACCGCAGCCTGGTGAGCGTGATCATCATGTGGGTGGTGCTGTCATCGTCGGGCGTCTCGGTACGCACGCCGCACATGGTCATGCATATCAAGCGCAGCCTGTTCGGCGTGACCGCGCTGCTGCTGTGGTTCACCTCGATCACGCTGCTGCCGCTGGCCACGGCGATGACGCTGAACTACATGTCGCCGGTATGGATCGCCCTGATCCTGGGCGCCGGCGCCGCGCTGACCGGCACCGGCGGCGCCGACCGCAAGCTGATCGGCGCCATCCTGATGTCCTTCGCCGGCGTGCTGTGCCTGCTGCAACCGTCGGTGGGCCACGATCAGCTCACCGGCGGCCTGATCGGCCTGATCTCCGGCATCTTCACCGCGCTGGCCTATGTGGAAGTGCGCCAGCTCGGTCAGCTGGGCGAGCCCGAGGGCCGCATCGTGTTCTATTTCTCCGCGGTGGGCATGGTGGTCGGGCTGGCCTGGATGCTGTTCAGCGGCCACAGCGCGCATAGCTGGCACGGCGCGGGCCTGCTGCTGGGGATCGGCGTGCTCGCCACCCTGGGCCAGACCGCCATGACGCGCGCCTACAAGCGCGGCAACACGCTGCTTACCGCCAACCTGCAATACGCCGGCATCGTGTTTTCCAGCCTGTGGGGCATGCTGGTCTGGAGCGACAAGCTCAACTGGCTGTCGTGGCTGGGCATGGCCCTCATTATCGCCAGCGGCATCGTCACCACCCTGACGCGCGCGCGGGAGGGTTCCAACCAGCAGCCCACGCGCAATACCCCGGTCAAGTCGGCGGAGGCCGAAGTCCACCCCGAGGTGTAGCATCCAACGTGGCGCGCCGTGCCCGTCCCGCGTCGCGCCAGAGTGCTTTCACAACCAGAGGCTATTCCATGTTCACCACCCTGATTTCCAGCCAGGACCTGCGCGCGCTGCGCGAAGACAGCGGCCGCCACAGCGTCGTGATCGACTGCAGCTTCGACCTGGCAAACCCGGCCGCCGGCCGCGAGTCCTACCATGCCGGCCACCTGCCGGGCGCCTTCTACCTGCACCTGGACAATGAACTGTCCGGCGAGAAGACCGGCAGCAACGGCCGCCATCCCCTGCCCGACCCCAACGCGCTGACCGCGCGCCTGCGCGTGCTCGGCGTCAACGAAGACAGCCAGGTGATTGCCTACGACGCCCAGGGCGGCATGTATGCGGCGCGCCTGTGGTGGCTGCTGCGCTGGCTGGGACATGAGGCGGTGGCGGTGCTGGACGGCGGCAAGAACGCGTGGGTGGCAGCCGGCCTGCCGCTGGAAGCGGGCAGCACGCCCGAGCCCGCGACGGCGGGCACGCTCACCGGCAAGGCATCGCTGGCGGCAACGGTGGACGCGAACCTGGTGCTTGCCAATATCGACGAGCGGGGCCGGCTGGTGGTGGACGCCCGCGCGCCCGACCGCTTCCGCGGCGAGAACGAGACCCTGGATCCGGTCGGCGGACATATTCCCGGCGCGGCCAACCGGTTCTTCAAGGACAACCTGCTGGCCGACGGCAGCTTCAAGTCCGCCGCCGCGCTGCGGCAGGAATTCACGCAGGTGCTCGGCGCCAGGCCGGCCAGCGAGGCCGTCATGCAGTGCGGCTCCGGCGTGACCGCCTGCCACAACCTGCTGGCGCTGGAAGTGGCGGGCCTGCGCGGCGCCGCCCTGTACCCGGGCTCCTGGAGCGAATGGTGCGCCGATCCGGCCAGGCCGGTGGCGAGCGGCGCGTAGTTCCTTAACGGACCGACGCCACCGCGCCGGCGTGGCGGTGGCCATGCCCCTCGTGCACGCCGTTGGTGATGAAGACGATGGCGCAGATGCCGGTTGCCACCAGCACCACCTGGATGATCGATTCGCGCCAGCGCGGCTTGCGCTGCATCTGCGGCATCAGGTCGCTCACCGCGATGTAGACGAAGCTGCTTGACGCGATCACCAGCACGTAGGGAATCCAGCCGCTCATCTGGTCCAGCAGGTAGTAGCCCACCAGGCCGCCGGCGATGGCCGCCAGGCTGGACAGCAAGTTGAACGCGAAGGCGCGCGCCTTGGAAAAGCCGGCATTGAGCAGCACGATGAAATCGCCCACTTCCTGCGGGATTTCATGGGCGGCGATGGCCAGCGCGGTGACCAGGCCGATATGCGGGTCGGCCAGGAAGGCCGCGGCGATCACGATGCCGTCGGCGAAGTTGTGGAAGGTATCGCCGACCAGGATGGTCAGGCCGCTGCGCCCGGCTTCCTCGCGGTCATGGCCGTGGTGATGGTGGTGCCCGTCGCCCTCGTGATGGTGCGAGTGGCGCAGCAGCGCGATCTTCTCCAGCAGGAAGAAGCCCAGCAAGCCGGCCAGCAGCGTGCCGAACAGGGCACGCGGATCGGCCCCCGACTCGAACGCCTCGGGCAGGGAATGCAGCAAGGCGGTAGCCAGCAGCACCCCGACCGAGAAGCTCACCATGCGCTCCACCACGCGCGAGGCCACCGTCAGCGACAGCAGGGCCGCCCCGAAGATACTGCCCACCCCCGAAATCGTGGCAGCTAGCAGGATGTAGACAAGGGTGGAATCGATGATGGGCTCCAGGGATCGGCTATGCGCCCCCTGGGGAGCCGCATCGATCTCAAACGCAACAGTGTTGCAAGAAACGAAGCCCGCATTGTACGTAGATTGGCGCCGACTTTGCAAATGCGTCGTACGGCGCCCCGCGCGGCGCCTAGACGCCGCGCTGCTTGAACCAGGTCAGGCAGTGTTGCCAGCCGTCCCTGGCATCGGCCTCGCGGTAGCTTGGCCGGTAGTCGGCATTGAAGGCATGCCCGGCATCCGGATAGACCACGAAGACCGACGCACGGGCGTTGGGATTGTCCGTCGCCGCCAGGGCCGCCTTCATCCTGGCCACGTGTTCCTGCGTGATGCCGGTATCCTTGCCGCCGTACAAGCCCAGCACGGGCACCTCGAGTTCGGCTGCCAGGTCGGACGGGTTCTTCGGCTTGAGCGGGTTCGGCTCGCCTACCAGCTGGCCATACCAGGCCACGGCGGCCTTCAGTTGCTTGCTGTGCGCGGCATACAGCCAGGTGATGCGCCCGCCCCAGCAGAAGCCGGTGATGGCCAGGCGGCTGGTATTGCCGCCATTGGCGGCGGCCCAGGCCACGGCTGCATCGAGATCGCCCACGGCCTGCTCGTCGGGCACCTTGGAGACCAGCTTGGCCTGCAGTTCCTGGATGGTGCCGAAACTGGCCGGATCTCCCTGGCGCGCAAACAGCTCGGGCGCGATGGCGAGGTAGCCCAGCTTGGCGAAGCGCCGGCAGATGTCGGCGATATGCTCGTGCACGCCGAAGATCTCGCTGACCACCAGCACCACCGGCAGGTTGGTCTTGCCCTCCGGCTGGGCGCGGTAGGCAGGCATCTGGAAGCCGCCCGAGGCGATGGTGACCTCGCCGGCGGTCAGCCCGGCGAAGTCGGTCTTGATGGCCTGCGCCATCACCGGCAGGGCGGCCGCGGCAAACGCCGAACCCAGTGCCGTCTTGACGAACGTCCGGCGGTCGAAGGACTGGCCGGGTACAAGGCTTTCCACTTCTGGCTTCAGCATGCGGTCTCCTGCTTGGAGAGTGGGCGGGAGACCGATTCTAAGCAAACATGGCGTGAAACGCACGCGGCGGGGCAAGAGGGCTGTCGCCCCCCGTCAGTGGAGCTTGACGCGCGGGCTGGTCTTGCTGCGCAGCCAGTGGGTGACGGTGTCCAGCCCCATGCGCACGGCGCCGTGCAGCGCCAGCACATGCATGCGGTACAGCGAGCTGTACATCACCCGCGCCATCAGGCCCTCGATGAACATCGAGCCGCCGATCAGCCCGCCCATCAGGCTGCCGACCGCGCTGAAGTGCCCGAGCGACACCAGCGAGCCCAGGTCCTTGAACTGGAACGCGGGCAGCGGCTTGCCCTCGATGCGTGCGCGCAGCGCGCCGAAGAGGAAGGTGGCCTGCTGGTGCGCGGCCTGGGCGCGCGGCGGCACGGCCGTCTGCTTCTCCGGCCACGGGCAGCTGGCGCAGTCGCCGAAGGCGAAGATATCGGGATCCCCCTCGCTTTGCAGCGTGGGCTTGACCACGATCTGCCCCATCCGGCTGACCGGCAGGCCGAGACTGGCCAGCACCGGCGGCGCAGTGATGCCGGCGGCCCACACCGTCAGGTCGGCGTCGATGCGCTTGCCGCTGGCGGTCAGCACCGCATTCGCGGTGACCTCGGTGACGCGCTCGGCGGTGAAGACATCGATGCCCAGCTTGTGCAGCAATYTGGTGGTTTCGCTGGAGACGCGCTCGGACAGCGCAGGCAGGATGCGCRGGCCGGCCTCGATCACGTGGATGCGCACGTCGCGGCGCGGATCGAGTTGGTGCAGGCCGTAGGCGCTGAGCACGTGCGCGGTATTGCGCAGCTCCGCGGAGAGCTCGACGCCGGTTGCGCCGGCCCCGATGATGGCCACGTCCACGCGTGGCCGCCCGTCCTCGCCGACGCGTCCGCGCGCGTTCTGCGCGCGCACGCAGGCCGCGATCAGCCGGCGGCGGAAGCGCTCGGCCTGGGCCACGGTATCGAGGGCGATGGCGTTGTCGGCGGCGCCCGGCACGCCGAAGAAATGCGTGACGCAACCGATCGCCAGCACCAGGGTGTCATAGGGCAATTCGCGCGCGGGCAGCAGCTCCATGCCATCGAGATCGACGCAGGCGGCCACCGAGATGGTCTTGCGCGACCGGTCGACCCCGGTTAGCTCGCCCTGCTGGAACTGGCGAGCGGTCCACCAGCACCACCTGCGCTGCCCCGCTCTTGCCGAGCTTGTCGCCCAGCCGCGTCACCAGTTCCAGCCCGCCTGCGCCTCCTCCCACTACGATGATGCGATGCGCCCTCTCTGTGCTCATGATCTACCCAGTGTCGTCGAAATGCTTATAGCCGCAGGGCCAGACGCGCGTCGGCCGGCATGGCTTTTCGCCAGTTTGCTGCACAGCAGCACGACTGGCAAGACGCCATTCACCGATTCAGCGGTCGCTTCAATCGAAACCAGAATGCAGGAATACCACCGCGCCGGCAATGCCGGCGCGCAGCCCATGTGTTGGGAAAAGCGCAGAGGCGGGAGCAGGCGCAGCGCTTAGTGCGCTTCCTCCCAGTTGCTGCCGCTGCCCACCTCGGCCACCAGCGGCACGCGCAGCTCCGTCACGCCGCACATCAGTTCCGGCAGCTTGACCTTGACCAGCTCCAGTTCGGCCTCGGGCACTTCCAGCACCAGTTCGTCGTGCACCTGCATGACCTGGCGCGTACCGAGCCCGTCGCGCTCCAGCCAGCCCTGCACGGCGATCATCGACAGCTTGATCAGGTCGGCCGCGGTGCCCTGCATCGGCGCGTTGATGGCCGCGCGCTCGGCGCCCTGGCGGCGCGGGCCGTTGCCGCCGTTGATGTCGGGCAGCCACAGGCGGCGGCCGAACACGGTCTCGACGAAGCCCTGTTCGCGCGCGGTCTGGCGTGTCTCCTCCATATAGCGCGCCACGCCCGGATAGCGCATGAAGTAGCGGTCGATGTAATGCTTGGCGGCCTCGCGCTCGATGCCGAGGTTGCTGGCCAGGCCGAACGCGCTCATGCCGTAGATCAGGCCGAAGTTGATGACCTTGGCGTAGCGGCGCTGCTCGCTGTTGACGGCGGCCTGTTCCACGCCGAAGATCTCCGCCGCGGTGGCGCGGTGCACGTCGGCGCCTTCGGCGAAGGCGCGCAACAAGTTCTCGTCGCCCGAGATATGGGCCATGATGCGCAGTTCGATCTGCGAGTAGTCGGCGGAGACGATCACGTTGCCGGGGCCGGCGATGAAGGCCTCGCGGATGCGCCGTCCTTCCTCCGTGCGCACGGGAATGTTCTGCAGGTTCGGCTCGGTTGACGCGAGCCGGCCCGTCACCGCGGTGGCCTGCCCGTAGCTGGTGTGCACGCGGCCCGTGGACGCGTTGACCATCTTCGGCAGCTTGTCGGTGTAGGTCGACTTGAGCTTGGCCAGGCCGCGGTAGTCCAGCAGCAGCTTGGGCAGCGGGTAGTCCTCGGCCAGCTTCTGCAATACCTCTTCGTCGGTGGACGGCGCGCCGCTGGCGGTCTTCTTGACCACCGGCAGCTTCATCTGGCCGAACAGGATCTCGCCGATCTGCTTGGGCGAGCCGAGGTTGAACGGCTGGCCGGCGGCCTCGTAAGCGGCCTTTTCCAGCTCCAGCATGCGCTGGCCGAGTTGCGCGCTCTGCGCGCCCAGGCGCTCCGCATCGATCAGCACGCCGTTGCGCTCGATCTTCTGCAGCACCACCGAGACCGGCATCTCGATCTGCTCGTAGACGTAGTGCAGCCCGCGCAAGGCTTCCACCTGCGGGTACATATTGCCGTGCAGGCGCAGCGTGACGTCGGCATCCTCGGCAGCGTACTCGGTGGCGCGCGCGATATCGATCTGGTCGAAGCAGATCTGGCTCGCGCCCTTGCCGCACACTTCTTCGTAGGTGATGGTCTTGAGGCCGAGCACGCGCTCGGCCAGGCTGTCCATGCCGTGGTTGCGGTGCGATGCCAGCACGTAGCTTTGCAGCATGGTGTCGTGCGCGACGCCGCGCAGCGCGATGCCGTGGTTGGCGAACACGTGCACGTCGTACTTCAGGTGCTGGCCGAGCTTGGCGCGCGCGGGGTCCTCCAGCCACTTGCGCATGCGTTCGAGCACGAACTCGCGCGCCAGCTGCCCGCGCGCTTCCAGGCCGGCCACGTCGGGACCGACGTGGGCCACGGGGATATAGACGGCCTCGCCCGGCTCGATCGACATCGAGATGCCGACCAGCTGTGCCTGCATCGGATCAAGTGAAGTGGTCTCGGTATCGATGGCCACCAGCGGCGCGGTTTCCACGCGGCGCATGAAGGCCTCCAGCGCGGCTTGCGTGGTGATGGCCTCGTAGCGGATCTGGGCCGGCGCCGGCGCGGCATCGAACAGGCCGCCCTGGGCCGGGCCCTCGGCCGCGCCGGGCACCGTGCCGTTGCCGGCCGGCAGCGGCTCGCCGGCGCGCGCGCGCGCCTGGGCCCGTGGATTGGGCAGGCTCTCGCCGGCGGCTTCGCGCAGCCAGGTCTTGAAGCCGTAGCGCCCGAAGAACTCGACCAGCTTGTCCTTGTCCTCGCCCGCATCCTTGAGCTGGTGGAAATCGGACAACGCGCTCTTCAGGTCGCAGTCAAGCTTGACCGTCACCAGCTCGCGCGCCTTGGGCAGCCATTCCAGCGTATTGCGCAGGTTCTCGCCCACCACGCCCTTGATGCCTGCGGCATTGGCCATGATGTCGTCGAGCGTGCCGTACTCGGCCAGCCATTTGACAGCGGTCTTGGGACCCACCTTGGGCACGCCGGGCACATTGTCCACGGCGTCGCCGATCAGCGAGAGATAGTCGACGATGCGCTGCGGCGGCACGCCGAACTTGGCCACCACGCCCGGCGGGTCCAGGATCTCGCCGCTCATGGTGTTGACCAGCGTGACATGCTCGTCCACCAGCTGGGCGAGGTCCTTGTCCCCGGTGGAAACCACCGTGCGCATGCCCTGCGCGGTAGCCTCCCGCGCCAGCGTGCCGATCACGTCGTCGGCCTCTACGCCCTCCACCACCACGATCGGCCAGCCCAGCGCGCGCACCGCGGCGTGGATCGGCTCGATCTGCCTGGCCAGGTCCTCGGGCATCGACGGGCGATGCTCCTTGTAGGCGGGATAAAGGTCGTCGCGGAAGGTCTTGCCCTTGGCGTCGAACACGCAGGCGCTATACTCTGCCGGGAAATCGTTGCGCAGCTTGCGCAGCATATTGATCATGCCGTAGATTGCCCCTGTGGGCAGCCCTTCCGCGTTCCTCAGGTCCGGCAGGGCGTGATACGCGCGATACAGATAGCTCGACCCATCGACGAGCAAGAGTGTTTTTGGACTATCCGACATTCCCATGGACTCAAAATTGACTGGTGCCGCCGCAGGCGGTGCGAATGCCGCTCCCAGCACCGGCGCGGCCGACGCCGCAGACCCGGCTGCGGCCCTGAAGCAGGCCGCGCAAGGCAGCATTACCACTGCGGCCGATATGGACGTGAACGTGACGGTCAGCGCCGCTTCCGATGGCCCGGGCGATACCGCTCCCGCTGCCGCCGGCATTCGCGCCAACCCGCGCAAGATGATTCCCAGCCTGCGCGCGCTGGCCGACGAAGATCGCGCAACGGCAAAGAAGGCGCGCGCCTCGTGGCAAATGTTCACGATTATGGCAGAGTTCATCGAGGCGACCGAGTACCTCTCGGAGATCCGCCCGGCCGTGTCGATCTATGGCAGCGCACGCCTGCGCGAGGACTCGCCCTACTACCAGCGCACCATCGAGATCGCGCGCCTGTTCTCGGACGCCGGCTTCGCGGTGATCTCGGGCGGCGGCCCCGGCATCATGGAGGCGGCCAACAAGGGCGCCCATGCCGGCAAATCGGCCAGCGTCGGACTGAACATCGAGCTTCCGCACGAGCAGCAAGGCAATCCCTACCAGGACATCGCCATGCGCTTTCGCCACTTCTTCACGCGCAAGGTGACCTTCGTCAAGAACTCCGACGCCTTCATCGTGATGCCGGGCGGCTTCGGCACGCTCGACGAACTGGCCGAAGTGCTGACCCTGGTGCAGACCGGCAAGTCGCGCGCGGTGCCGGTGGTGCTGTTCGGCAGCCGCTTCTGGAAGGGCCTGCTCGACTGGTTCCGCTTCACGCTGCTGCCGATGGGCCTGATCGCCGAACACGACCTCGACCTGATGAAGATCGTGGACGAACCGCATGAAGTGCTCGAAGCGGTATATGAATACTACGAGCAGCGCGGCGGCGACAACCCGATTCCGCCCAAGGAAGAAATGTTCTACCTGTAGGTTCCGCCCGGCACGGCGCGTGCCAGGGTGCCCGGCGGGTCACCGCAGGGGCCCGGCACGGGCAGGAATTGCTAGAATGGAAGCCTGACACACTGCCAAAGCCCGGCGTCGCCGGGCTGCAGCGCCATTCGCGATGCAGCATGCCTGACTGCTGGATCGCACAGGAGCCTTGAATGACCTCCCCCTCCCTCCTGGCCGCCGCGAACGCGGAAGAGCCGGAGCCGTTTCCCGCATCCGCGCGGGTGCTGGCATTCACAGCACTGCTGGCGCTCGGCGCACCTTTCGCTGCGTTTGCGCAACAAGGCACCGAGCAGGTCGGCGGCGCCCTGACCCAGCAAGAGCTGAACCAGATCAACAACAGCCCGATTGCGCCGCCCGCCAAGACCCAGCTCAACAAGCCGCGCGAGCCGAGCTTCCAGCTCAACGAGCCGGACGGCACGCAGATCCGGGAATACCGCAACAAGGGCCAGGCCACGGATATCGAGGTCAAGTCCGGGGTGGGCACCAAGTACCAGATGAGCAAACCGGAAGACAGCTCGCCGAAGATCCGCGACCGCGACATGAACCGCGTGCCGTCGGTCAACGTGCTGCAATTCTGAGACTTGCCCGGGGCCGGATGGCACAATCCGGCCGGTGGGTATCGCAGCCGGGCCGTGAAACCTGAACAGGGATTCCGGCGCTGGCTGCCTGACCCGGTTCCGATTTCCGTTTTTTTCGCTTTCCCACGACCCCGCCAGAGTACCGCTGCGGGGCCGCGCCGGCGCTTCCGGCATCCATGCCGCGGCGATGCGCAGGCTTTTGCGCCCGCCGCCATCCGATTCGATTCACACAAAGAGTATGGCCGTATTCACCACGGTCTCGCCGGACGAGATCGCCAGTTGGCTGCTTGACTACGACCTGGGCAAGATGCGCGACCTGCGCGGCATTGCCTCGGGCATCGAGAACAGCAATTTCTTCCTGACCATGGAACAGGACGGCAGCACGCGCGAGTACGTGCTGACCATCTTCGAGCGGCTGACTTTCGAGCAGCTGCCCTACTACCTGCACCTGATGGCTCACCTGGCCACGCAAGGCATCCGCGTGCCGGCCCCGATCCCGGGCCGCGACGGCGAAATCCTGCGCGCGCTCAAGGGCAAGCCGGCCACCATCGTCACGCGCTTGCCGGGCAGCTCGCAGCTGGCGCCCGCGGCAGGGCACTGCGCCGAGGTGGGCGACATGCTGGCCCGCATGCACCTGGCCGGCCAGAGCTACCCGCGCCAGCAACCCAACCTGCGCAGCCTGCCCTGGTGGCAGCAGACCGAAGCCGAGATCCTGCCCTTCCTGGATGCCGGACAGCGCACGCTGCTGCAGCAGGAACTGGCCCACCAGGCCGCCTTTTTTCACGGCACCGACTACGCCGCGCTGCCGGGCGGCCCCTGCCACTGCGACCTGTTCCGCGACAATGCGCTGTTCGAGGTCGACCGGCAAGGCCACGACAAGCTGGGCGGCTTCTTCGACTTCTACTTCGCCGGCAACGACAAGTGGCTGTTCGACCTGGCCGTCACCGTCAACGACTGGTGCATCGACCTGGCCAGCGGCACGCTGGACGACGCCCGTGCCCAGGCGCTGCTGCGGGCCTATCATGCGGTAAGGCCGCTTGGGCCGGTCGAGGCGGCGCGCTGGCGCGACATGCTGCGCGCGGGTGCGCTGCGCTTCTGGGTATCGCGCCTTTGGGACTTCTACCTGCCGCGCGAAGCCGACATGCTGCAGCCTCACGACCCGACCCATTTCGAACGCATCCTGCGCCGGCGCATCGAAGCCGCCGCACTGCCCTGGACCTGAGCGCCATGCAATTACTGGAAGTTTCCGCCAAGGAAGGTTATGTCTGGTTCCGCCAGGGTGTCTGGCTGTTCCGCAAGAACCCGCTCGCCTTCCTGATGCTGCTGTTCATCTACCTCATCGCCGCGCAGCTGGCCGTGTTCGTGCCGCTGATCGGCATCATCGCGCTGCTGGTGATCACCCCGGGCTTGTCGGTCGGCATCATGACCGCCTGCCGCGAAGTGATCCAGAACAAGCGGGTACTACCCACCGTCCTGCTAGCGGGGTTCCGCGGCAACGGCAAGCTGGCCAGCCGCAACCTGCTGGTGCTCGGCGGCATCTACGCCGGGCTGGTGTTCGTGCTGAGCCTGATCGCCGGCAGCCTGGTCGACATCAGCACGTTGCTGCCGATCCTGCTCAAGGAGGAGGCGCCTTCGGCCGACGCAGTGCGCCAGCTTTACTTCGCGCTGATGATCGGCGCCGCGCTGTACACGCCGATCGCCATGCTGTTCTGGTTCGCGCCGCTGCTGACAGCGTGGCACAACGTGCCGCCGGTCAAGGCGCTGTTCTTCAGCTGGACCGCGTGCTGGCGCAACCGCGGCGCGTTCTTCGCCTACGCCGTGGTGTTCGCGGTGCTGCTGGTGGCGATCCCGTTCTTCCTCGAGGCGGTGTTCGGCGCGTTTGGCGCGGAGGCCCTGCTCTCCTTCCTGGTCACGCCGTATTCGCTGCTGATGCTGGCGATCATGTACTGCTCGTTCTACGCGACCTACCGCGGCTGCTTCAACGTGGTGCCCGAGAACTCCACCGGCAACGTGGACGCCGCTGCCTGAACGCATGCGGGGCCCCGGCCCCGCATGCCTGCACTGCCCACCGCTATGCCCCCGGCGCCGCCGGCAGGCCGAACAGCCGCGCGGCATTGCGGTCCGGCGCGTCGCGCAGCGGACCCAGCCATTCCCACACCATGCGCTGCAGCGCGCCGTAGCCGGGCCCCGCCTCGTGGTTGGTCCATGGCCAGTCCGATCCCCATAGCAGCCCCTGCTCTCCCAGGCAATCGTGCCAGTCGGCCACCAGGCCGCGCAGGTCCGCCGCCGCCACGCGGTATGGCGCGCTCAGTTTGACGCAGACCTGGCGCTGGCTGCGCCACTGCCGCGCGCAGGCCAGCATCGGCGCATCGCGCGCCGCGCCGGCGGCAGGCTTGCCGAAGTGATCCAGCACCAGCGCAATCGGCACCGGCGGCAGCCATGACTGCACTTCGGGCAGGCGGCCGGGATCGGTATGCAGCTCCAGGTGCCAGCCGAGCGCATGCGCGGCTTCGAGCAGAGCCGGCCAGCGCGCATCGCGCCAGCCCGCATCGTCATGGCGCCCCACCATGTTCCAGCGCAGGCCGCGCACGCCAAGCGCATGCAGCCGCGCCAGCTCCGCGGCGCACGCTTCAGGCCCCAGCACGCAGACCCCGCGCAGCGCCGCCGACGCCGCCAGCGCCGCCTCCAGTTCGCTGTTGTCGCTGCCGAAGAAGCTTGGCTGCACCACCACGCCGGCGCGCACCCCGTGCGCGGCCGCGATGGCCTGCCATTGCGCCAGGCTGGCGCCGTAGGCGGGCCGGTAGCGTGCGCCGCCCACCGCGGGCGCGCCGGTGGAGAACACGTGGAAATGGGTATCGATCTCGAACATGTTTCGCTGGCTGATGGCGCCGGGGTGGCCTGGCCGGAATGCCTGGTGTCCGCCTGGCGCCGTGTCCCGCCGTCAAACCCGTTGACAGCGCACAGCCTCCATTCTAAGCTCTACTCCTATAGATGACTAGATCTCCGATGAC
>NZ_JBFTND010000061.1:0-33438 GCF_056397305.1 Cupriavidus sp. 05N40 | reverse complement strand
ACCCTGATCGAGTCGATCGTGGGCAGCGTGAGCTCCGGCTCGGGCCAGGTGCGCCGCGCCGGCGACACCATGAGCGAGATCGTGGGCAATGTGAGCAAGGTGACCGGCATCGTCTCCGCGATCACCAGCGCCGCGGCCGAGCAGACGCGCGGCATCCAGGAAGTCAACCGCGCGATGAGCCAGCTGGACCAGATGGTGCAGCAGAACGCCGCGCTGGTGGAGGAGTCCACCGCCGCGGCCGCCGCGCTGCAGGCGCAGGCCGGCGGGCTCGCGGGCGTGGTGGGGCAGTTCAGGCTGGAGTAGGGCAGCGAGAGCGGGCGGGCAACGGTGCGGGAAGCGGTGCGGGAAGCGGGGCAAGCCCGCGAGGCACCACGGCGCCACGCCGCGCGCCCCAAACTAAATCGTACTTATCCGTGCAAGCGGCGTATGCTCAACGGAGAAAGGAGATCATCATGTCTCAGAACAATGCGATCTACAAGGGGTTCAAGGTATCCGCCATCGTGCGCCGTGCCTCTGACGGCAATCCCGACAATGCGTCCGCGCTCGCGGGCTTCCTGGCTACCGTCACCATCACCCAGGTCAGCCGCGACAGCGGATCGCTGCGGCTGGTGCCGCCGCTGGAGCAACAGACCGCCCGCACGCCGCATGACGCCATCGCGCTGGCAGTGACCCATGCGCGAACCGTCATCGATGGCATGTCCACTTCCGTTGCGCACAAGTAGCCGGCCATAGTCAGCGGCCATAGTCAGCAACCAAACGGCGACCCGCAGCAACCCGCCGCATGACATCGCGCCGGGCAGACGCATGCGCCACGCCACACCCCCATTCGGCAGCATAACGCGATCGGTGTTATGATCTGCCGTCTTGCCGATGTGCGAACGTGCGTCGATGCAAGCTTGCCGGCAGCCTTGGCGCTAGCCGTGCGCCTCACCGCGATAGCAGGCGGGCTCCCCGCCGCAGTGGCCAAATAGCCGGGCAAAGCACCCGGCAAATTCGGGGCGAATACACGCCCCTCACCCATCCGACCCGCGGCACAAGCCGCTCCGCAGCGCCACGCAGGGCTATCCGCGTGTGCAGACAGCGCAGGCACGGTCCACTCTCCGCCAGCCCCCTTTTTTCGCGCATGTGCGCGGCAACGACGGCGCTGGGCAATCCATACGGCGAGCGACTACCGAAGAGAACCCGTCGCGCACAGTGCGTGCGCAGGCGCGCCTCGGATCGTCCGCCCAGATCCAGGACATACCTTGCAACACAAAGCATCCCCGTACACCGTGTCGGTGTACCCCATCGAGCAGCAACCCGGCGTGTGGTTCGCCACGTACATGATCAGCGAATACCGCAGCGGTGCCGAACACATCGTCGCCAATGTCTCGATGCGCCACGCCACCCACGGCACCGAAGCGCAGGCCAAGCAGGCCGCGCGATTTGCCGCCGAGCGCGTCGCCGCGGGCATGCGCCTGCAGTAATGACACCACGGCGTGCATGGCCGGTGCGCTGCACCGCGCCCGCACGCCACCCAACCTAGAGAGGCATCATCCTTGGCAAAAGAAGAACTGGTGGAATTTGGCGGCAAAGTGTCTGAAGTCCTGCCCGACAATCGCTTCCGCGTGATCCTGGAGAACGGCTTCCAGGTGTGGGCATACTCGTCCGGGCGGCTCAAGAAGAACCGCATCCGTATCCTGGCCGGCGACCGTGTCACGCTGGAGATGTCGCCCTACGACCTCACCAAGGGCCGCATCAACTACCGCCACAAGTTCTGACGCCGGCGCGCAGGACCACACGCGCGCAAGCCGCGGCGCCCATGCCCGCGGCCGGGGCGCACCCCTCGCAGCATCAACTCATCAACGTGAAAAAGGAAACGGAATGTCGGTCAGTGAAGAATGGGAAGAAATGCACCTGACGCCGAACGGATGGGTCGCCGGCAGCTACCAGCACGTGCCCGGCCCCGCCGTCACGCGCGAAGCGCCGGCCGATGACCTGCTGACGGTGCGCCGCCACGTCACCGCGACCTACGGTGGCCCTTCGCGCGCCATCGAAGACCGCACGCCCCGCACCGACAAGCTCGAAGTGCTGGAGCAACTGCTGGAACGCTACGGCAGCCCCGCCTTCAGCGTCTGAGGCCAGGCGGGCCAGGTCGCGGCCATCGCCGCGCCACCGTCACACCCGGCATTCCCGCCCGGTCCCGTTCATTGCGGCATGGCGCCGCCGGAACGAGGCGCGGGAACGACAAGATTCAGATCCATGGCATGGCCGCCCTGGCTTGCCAGCCCGGCGCATACGCACCGGCCCGGCCCGCATCGCTCGTTGCGAGCAAATGCGCGGCACATATCGGCACCGACGGTGCCGACGGTGCCAATGTGTGCCGCCGGGCAACCCTGCAGATCGACAAGGCAGCAGGACTACAGCGTGGTCACCGACTCACCGGCGATCAGGCCGTTGATGATGTCCTCGCCGAACTTGACCGCGCCACGGCGCGCGGTGCCGATGTTCTCCCACTCTTCGCTTTCCAGACGGAACACCTTGGTGCGCTCGCCACCGGGCCGATAGCCTTCGCGGCAGATCACCACGGACGCGGTAAAGCTGCGATCCGGCTTGGCGCGGGGCCACGACTGGGTGGGCTGGACCTTGTAGACCAGGGGGTAGAGATCAAAGCCCTTGTAGCTCGCGCTAGGCGTATTGTTCACGTAGTTTGCTCCATGCGGCAGCGTTGCCTGTGGCCACTCCGTCCCTGGCGCACGCCGGCTAGAACGGGACCAGGCGATCGACCACGATCACGATCACCCCGTCCGAGCAGCCTGCCGGGCTCCGGGAGCCCAGCCGTGCGCGCAGAAAGCGGTCCAGGCCGCGCTGCAGTTGATATAAGGCACGCTGGTCCGCGGAACGCAATTGCTCCGCGGCCTCGTGCGCGATTTCGATCTCCACCTTCCTGGCCGACCAGGCGCAGCTGCTGGTATCGGGAATCTGCCAGTTGGCGTTGACCGCATGCTGCCTCACCGGCCAGGTACGTACGTCCTGGCCCGTGATTTCGTCGAGCACCGGCTTGATGAAAGCGACGAGATCTAACATTGGCACCCCTGCACCGTGCCCCGCCAGGCGGCGGAGCCTGCGCGGCAGGCAAGGCAGCGCCGGCATCCAGCCGCGATCGGGACGCCGGGCAGGCTGGCGACAGTAACACACCAGGATTGCCCACCTCCTGGCCCAGGTATCCCACTCTACTCCGAAGCAGGGGGCTTCGACGATCTTATTTTGCCCGCGGCACCGCCCGACTCCGTCGTCAGCGTCATCAGCATGTCCGCATACCAGGCCGAATTCAGGCCCAGCGCCTCGTCCTCGTCCAGGTCGCGCGTACCCACATCGAAGCGCGCCGAATGCACCCCCAGCAGCAGCCACGGCAGATCATGCCGCTTGCCGCGCGTGCCACGCATGCGCATCACCACCGGCGCACCGCTGGTGCCGCGATGCGTGCGCGCGTCGGTCAGGAAGA
Source organism: Cupriavidus sp. 05N40 (assembly GCF_056397305.1). Lineage (NCBI taxonomy): Bacteria > Pseudomonadati > Pseudomonadota > Betaproteobacteria > Burkholderiales > Burkholderiaceae > Cupriavidus > Cupriavidus sp. 05N40. The sequence goes on along the minus strand of NZ_JBFTND010000061.1, from coordinate 29,954 downwards.
AGCCCTGCCCCTGGAAACGCATCCCGAACGCCGAAGCCACCACCGCCTGCCGCGCTACCGGCAGGTGATGCAAGGCATCGTGAAACCCCAGCGGAAAGCCGACGATCAGCAGCGAATCGCCCACCTCCACATGGTCCGACGGCTGGGCCAGGTGATCCGGCGTAAAGGCGCGATACACCAGCCCCGCCGGCAGCGCAGTACGCTCCAGCTCCACCACCGCCACGTCCACCGGCCCGCCCCCGTCCTCGCCGATGCGCCAGACCGCCAGGCCGTTGCGATACAGCGGGATCGAAAACCCGATCGAATTGGCCATGTTGCCGGCCTCCCGATGCAGCTCGATCTCGATGCGGTCAGGATGGTGGCCGGTGGGCTCGTCGAAGAAAACGTGGCGGCTCGTGACCACAAACAGATGCTTGCCGCGCTCGAAGAAGAAGCCGCTGGCGTTGGCCAGGCCTTGCTGGCCCTCGAAGGACGAAACGCGGACTGCGCATAGCAGGATGGATTCGACCATGTTTGCCTGGAGTGCGTGTCGTCGCGCGGGTGAATCCCGCGCACGACGGGGAAAGGCGGATTACGGCAATCCGGAATGCGGTGGCACGCGAAGGAGGAGCCCGCCCGATCGGTTATATAGATGCGGGCCTGACGTGTCAAACGCAGCAGATGCAGCGCCGGTCTCCACGCCGCAGCGGCGAGCCACAGTCATCAACGATCACAAATCGAAGGCCCGACGGCTGCCTTCGCCGCCGCGACGGTCTCTCTGTCTCTCTATGGGCAACCGAACAGATGACCCATGCCGTCCCCTGCTACGTTGCCTCCGATGGCCACAGCGCGTCAGCGCGATGCGCCATGCCGCAGGAGGACGCGCCATGAGCAGAATCTACATCCCGGCCGCGGTGGCCGATGACTGGGCCCCTTTCCTTGCCGAGCCGCTGAAGCACTGGAAGACCGGTTACCCGGCCCGCACGCTCGCGCACTGCTGGCAGGACGCCGACGGCTTCCCCGCCGAAATCGCCAATGCCATCGAAGCCAATCCCGTCCTGCGGGGCACGGCCATGCTGATGGGCATCCCCGAGCACCAGGTCGCGCTGCCGGGCGGCATCACCCAATCCCAGAACGACATCTGGGTGCTCGGCAAGCGCGACGACCAGCTCATCTCCATTGCCGTCGAAGGCAAAGTCTCGGAACCGTTCGACCGCACCGTGGCGGAGTGGCTCGAAGCCGCATCGCCCGGAAAGCACCTGCGCCTCGACTTCCTCGCGCATACGCTCGGCCTGCGGGCCGTCCCCTCGTCGATCCGGTACCAGTTACTCCACAGGACCGCCTCCGCCATCCTGGAAGCGGAGCGCTTCAACGCCGATCACGCCGTGATGCTCGTGCATTCGTTCAGTCCGACCAATGCCTGGTTTGAAGACTACCGCGCCTTTGCCGCCCTGTTCGATGTGGATGCCAGGCCCAACTACATTCATGGCGCGGGACGGCTGGCGAAGACGGAATTGCATCTGGGGTGGATTTGCGGGGCGGCGCGGTATCTTGAGCGATAGGGGGGGGCGGCGCAGACGCCGGAGCTTTTTGGTGAGCTGGATAGCGGATTTTGATGTTACAGCGTGGTATGCGACGTGGGCTTTCTCGTAATCCCTGATATCGGGGACTTGGAGCGAGCGCGCGAGACTGATCGCGGAAATCGGGAGCAGCAGCGCCGCGACGAACCACTTGGCAATGAAACGATGAAGCGGTGCATAGTTCGAACCGATATCTTTTGTCTGGGCGTGGAGTTGCCGCATGGTGTATTTGCAACGCGAATTTCTGTTGAGCGAGAGAAGGACACCGTCGGCTGGCGTTCGCAGGGTCAGATGTTGTGGAAGGCCTTGAGCTTGTCAACTACCTGCTCGAAGAGTTTTCCCGCATGAGGTTCTCCGTCGTGGTAACGATCCCAGAAATCACCACCAAATTCCTTCGGCCTAACGCCGTAGCGACCATCACCAAGTTCAAATAAACACCAATCAGCAGGAATTACTGGATCGATAACATCGAGATATCGGAGCTCAATCACGACCGGTATCGCGTCAGAGTCTCGCTGAAGGGTTACCAGTGCCGGCCGCCCATCAGGAAAAAACAGTACACCAAGAGCAAGATACTCCTTCTCCAAGGTAAAACTTGGATCTACGTCGTCACCTTGATAGCCGCGTTCCCGCGCATAGCAAACGATCATTGTTTATCTTTACGACGCTACAAGCGTTCCATCGTCTCCGACCCAGATAACGCCAGGTATGCTGTAAAAATATGTCACTAGATCGAGATCGTTCTCGTTATGCGCATGCTTCGGCCATTGGGCACGAAGGTGCGCAACAATTGCTTCCGGAGGCTCGTGCCACTGGGCTTCGTCATCATGAATCGTAAATCGTGGATGCGGGTTTTCGGGCGATGTATAGCAGTCCGCTCTAGGAGCAGCAAACTTGATCTTCCCCGCTCGGAGCAGTTGCTCGATCAACCAGAAGAATGCCGTCTTGTGTTCCTCAAACGAGAGGGTTCGGTTCCATGCACTGATCGCACTAAACAGGCCTGTGATCCAAAGGCCAAACGAATCTCGAATGATTTCATCAATGCGCTCAATCTGTCTCATGGATTACCTCCATCGAGAAACTTGATCTCGGGATCGTATGTTGTGCCCACGACCCCCTTCGGTATATCGATGGTCCATGCTGGCCCCGTCTGCCCAGACAACGAAGAGAAATCTCTCAGCGTAAGCCAACTTCAATTCGCAACCCCAGCGGCTCGCCCAAGTTGCAGGCAAGTTGCGGAGCGACACCCGTCAAACCTACGGCCAAGTCCCGGCATCCATCGAAATACGTTTCCAGCACGCAAGCCTTGATCGTCTCATAGCCCACCCTCTCCTTGTGCAGTTCCATGTCAAGGTCCCTTTCCAGTCGGAGCGACAATGGATACCTGCGATCAGTGCTGCAGGTACATCACACAGCAGTTAGTTGCCCACCTCCCTTGCTGAGGGCTATGCTCAAGGCCATGTACAAAACGACACACAGAATGAGCATGAGCAGCAAGCAACTTGACGAAACAAGCAAGTACTTGAGCTACGTCCTACGCCATGAACCTCACATTGGCATACAGTTAGACACTGAGGGCTGGGCTAATATCGACGACCTGCTTGCGGCGGCAACTAGAGAAGGTCGCATTATTGATCGAGACATGCTCCAAACGATTGTGGCGACCAGCGACAAGAAACGGTTTGCCATCTCTAGCGATGGTCAGCGTATCCGCGCAGTTCAGGGACATTCCACTGCAAGCGTAAGCCGCGAGCACTGCGAGAAGGTGCCGCCCGAATTGCTCTACCACGGCACGGCGACGCGCTTCCTGGGATCCATTCGCGAACAGGGACTTATGGCAGGGTCACGTCACCATGTGCACTTGTCGCAGGACGCACAGACAGCTACCGCCGTCGGACAACGCTATGGCAAACCGATCGTGCTAGAGATTGAAGCCCTGCGTATGCACCAGCAGGGTTTCAAATTCTTTCAGGCCGAGAACGGAGTGTGGTTGACAGATCATGTTCCGTTTTGCTTCATCCGCGAATAGCAGCTATTCATTGTCAGTCCGCTCCCTCTTGTAGCGGGCTGACTCTTTCTCTGCCGTCGCAATCCACGCAGCGAAGTTGGCATAGGTGCGGTCCCATGGGGATCTGGTTGGCGTTGAGTAATCATAGATACAGACCCTTGGATTCGCTGATCTATCGTTGCCATCAAAACAAGCCAGCACAACCCACCCATCGTTGTAGTGGCCAGATTGGTCATTCACCATGGCAAATGGAACAAGGGGCGAACCGGGAAACTTCTGAAGCATTGCTCCATAGTAAGAAAGCGTAGCCCCCATGTCTCGGCAGAGGAAGAACCACGGCTCTATGTCGGGTAAGGCACTCTCGCTGACCAAACGCTGATAGTCAGCCGGTAGTCGAAAGCCGTCAGGTAGAAGCGGGCCATTGTAAAGAAACTGCCTCATTATCTCTTTCCCCCAGTGATACGCGGTGGCTGAGTTGCCCCTTGTAGGCAGGCCGTGAGTAGTGCGGGAAATAGTATTAAATATATTTAATTCATCATTTTGTCATTTCATTTGATCGTGCTGCCATGTATCAATCGGAGGTTGCCCTGGACGTCGCACTGTTTGCGGCAACAAATCCAAGAAAATCTAACTGACTGCAGAGAGACTAATCAGCCTCCCGCCTCTGATCAGATCGAGCGCGAGCTCCAACTTTTGCCGAACGTCCCGAGAAAGCTGTCGATGACCATAGGTTTCAACGCTCATCATTCCCAAGGATGTAGCGCCCTCACCATCGCTACCAATGGCGCGCGCATTTCAGCGGCGGTGCTGTTCCCACCACCTGATTGTTAAAACGCAGATCCTGCTGGATCGCGGCGCCGAACATCGACGCCGAGCGCAGGAAGTAGACCCGGCCCTCGCCGGGCTTCAGCGTCGGAATCGACGCCGCCATGTCGGCGTGTTTCACGCCCGAAGCGACCCCGCCAGCAGCGACGACACCGCCAGTCCGGAGATCAGCATGCGCGCAACCCGTTTCATTCCGATTCTCCCAAGTTCAAAGCTACTGCAGTGGATAGCGGGGAATAGTTCTGCTCCCCGGGCAAATAGAAGCCCCCCAGGGTCCTGTCGCGGATGACCAGGTAGGCCTCGTGGACCTTGCGGCCCTCGATTGTGAAAATGGTGCCGACGGGCCGGTAAACGTCGCCCTGCGGCACGCGGCCGGACCGACTTGTCGGCCAGCGTGCGGGAATAGCCGGTGACGGTTGTGGCCATAAGGATCTGGACGCGTCGGGCAGCCTCGCTTGGTTGCGAGACCTCGATGGTCGATGGTGCTATTGAAATCATTTGGGCACAGGCGGAAGGCGCCAGGCAATAGCCCGCGGCGAGCCACCGACGGCGTGAGCGGAGACGGAAGGGGGCTTTGATCATTGGATCCGCTTGAATCTATATTTCGCAAAGTGTCTGGCTGTCCCAGTAGGAATCGCGCCAAGCAGCATATTCATGTGAATCTGCGTAGATTTCTCATAGATGAGATCGCCACGCTCATCGAGGTAGAGCATGGCCACCGAATCAGATGTATTCGGTCCAAATTCGGAACGCCCCCCCTTGCTCGCGCCGCCCCAGGTTATTTTTCCATCAGCCCCAGTACAAACGAAGCGCTTGTTGTCCTCAAAGGAAAACCGCTGTATCGCACTTCGCCCGTTGGGATATGTGAACCTACTTTGGAAGATCCGTTGCCTTACCAGCGATACTTGCCCGTCCTTTGGGTATTGGAAGCGTCCTGTCTCAGACCTAGATGCGTCGTCAATTGCAGACACTTCGTCCGCTTTCGCAAATGGGAATACATTGTCTAAACGCCTGGTCTTTGCCCAACCTTGCGCAGTGGCATCTCCATCCAGAAGTTCGCCCCTCCCGTCATACCGACCGGTCAAATCAGTGCATGCTGCATCAACATAGCGAGACGGGTCGATGTTCTCACCGCCAGCACCGGGGTAGTTCGGCGGCGAGTGGAAGCAACCCGAGCAGGCTATGACCAGAAAGGGGAAGACTAACTTCATTCCACTCATTTGGCATCCTTCGATTGTTGGCTCTGGTTACGGAATACGGACCAATCTATACCGTATTGATTGAGCAATGTCACGCCAGCGAATGGAGCTGCCAATGGAATATCGATATCGGTCTGGATCTCAAACATCATGCGTTGAAAGCTCGTCATCCCTTCCTTTAGATTTCCCAAGCTGTCATACGCAGTCAAACTGCCTAGATAGTCATGAGGGCCGGCAAATGACTCCAGCACCTTGTCCGTGAACGTGCCAGGAGGATAAGGTGACTTAGCAAGGGTACCTGGCAGCCCTTGGAATCCGCCGGTTAGGCCCCCCTCTTTATTGAGAGCTTCAGGCAGAGTCCATTTGTCATTCGTATCCGGGTTGATTCCTGTTCCGGTGAAATCCCAAGCCCCATCCGGTCGCTCGACAACTGTTCCGTATTTTCGCAAGTCGTCAGCGCTAACGCGCGTCCCGGCAATCTTCATGCCGTCGCCGTTAATGCCAGAGCTGGGTCCAGTAGCATTCGAAACCAGTCTTCCATCTTCATCCCTTGTATCGTAGACACCCTTGAATCGCTGGGACGACTCAATCTGGTCCTGCCGCATTGCATCGGCTGCCCAAGCAACAGCAGCCGTCGCAAAGCCCGTCATTGCCCCGGACTTGCAATCGCCGCCCTGCATCGCAGCCGTACCACAACCAGCCACACCAGACGCCAGCAGACGGTCCACGCCGTAGCTGGATCCAAAGTACCCCGCCAGCCCCCCGGTTACCGCTCCCGCGATACCTGCCGTCGCCAGTTGATCGAGCTTGATCGTGCCAGTCACGCCAAGCTGAATGGCCGCACTGGAAGCAATGCTGCCAAGCGCGCCGGCAATGGCAAGGTTGGCCATGCCTCCGGCGGCAAATGCCGAACTCGCCAGAATCCCGCCGGCAGCGGTCGCTTCCGCGATGGATCCCGTCGCAATCAGCGTTGCCATACCCGCCTCGGCTGCAGCGACTTGCGCTGCAGTCAAGGCAGCAGCTGCGGCGCCGGCGGTCACCACGGCAAGCGCCACCGCCGCCACGATCATGACGATCTGGCCAAGCGGCCCGAACCCCTTCTTCTCCTTGATGAACTGCGTATGGATATCGTCGGCGACCGTGCCCTCGGTGTAGTTCAAACCGAGGTTGGCCTTCAACTGATTCACCAGTGCCACGGTCGCGGCCTCGTCGACCGTGCCGTCGGCACCGCGGACCAGGAACGCATCGTTGATCGCACGGATGCTGTCGGCCTCGATGTTCATGTGCATCGCGCTCATGAACCCGCCGGGCTGCACCACCGTGCCGGTGATCACGTTCCAGCCGCCCTGCGCCTTGTAGGCCGAGGTGCCGATGTCCACCACATTGGGGGCAGCGTCGATGCTGCCCGCCTTCACATTGAGCGTGTCGCCCGCCGTGATCACACCGCTGTTGCGCAGCTGGCCGGCGATGTCCAGGGTTACCTCCTGGCCGGCGATCATGCCGCCGGTCGGCTTGGTCAGCGCCTGCGCATAGCCTTCCGGCAGGTACACCTGCGGTACCAGCGCGTTCACCGTCGGGCACGCCGTGCTCGCTACCGTGTTGCAGTTCGGGTCCGGCACCGCCTGCTGCACGTACCAGAGCAGCGGCCTGTCGAGCTCGTTGATCTGCGTCTGCGTCAGCGCCGTGCCCAGCGCGATGTTGTGCGCCTTGGCGTAATCCGCCGCATTCTTGTAGAGGCTCAGCTTCTCCAGGTCCGTCACCGACAGCTGGTTCTGGCTGTCCCAGGCCAGGCCATTGATGAAGCTCGCCTGGCCCGTCTGTTGCAGCGCGGCTTGCTGCAGCTTTTGTCCCTCGGTGTAGGGGTCGTAATAGAAGCTGACATTGCCCGGGCGCAATTCGGCCGGCAGCTGCGCCAGCAGGCTGTCGGGCGTGACGCCGGCCAGCACGGCGGTGGCCGGGCTGTTGTTCAGGTATTGCGCCCGGTCGGTGGTGCCGGTGGGCACGGTGACCGGATTGCCGCCCAGGTTGGCGTTGAAGTGCCAGGCGACGCTTGGGCTGCTGCCGGTGGTGGGCGCCGACGGCGTGGCCACGATGACCGGGTTGAACTGCCAGGGCGTGGTGGGGTTATTGACTGGCGTGGCGACCGGTACCGCGCCGCCCGGCGTCACCACCGGGCCCAGCGAGATGACCTGCTGCGCGCCGGTCGCGGGCGGCGTCGGCTGGGCCGGGCTGGTGTAGCCGTTCACCAGGGCCGCGCCGGTCAGGTCGACCGTGTTGCCCATCAGGTTGCCGGTGTTGAGCACCTGGCCACCGGCCGTCACCGACAGCGTATTGCCTGCCTGAATCCCGGACTCCAGGCTGCCGAGCGTGGCTCGCCCGGCGGTGTCGTGCCAGCGGTCGCCGCCGCTGCGGTCTTCCTGCCAGCGGCCCACCCAGTCGGCGTTCAGCGGGAGGCTGGTGTTGTCGATCGCGCCGGCCATGCCGACCGTCACGTTGCGCCCGCCGGTGATGAGCGCGCCCTTGTTGGTCAAGGTCGTGCCGGACAGCTGGACGTCGCGCGCGGCCGAGATGACGCCGGCCGGGCCCGCGGCGCTATCCTCGTCGGCCGCGCACTGGCTGTTGCCATAAGTCCCGGCGGGATTGCAGCCGCCGGCGTAGGGCGGATTCTGGCCGCCGTAGCTCTTGTGCAGCCGCACCGGATCCATGGTGGCGTTGACCAGCGTCGGCGCGGTAATCGAGACATCGCCCGCCAATGACTGGATGGCGCCAGCCCGGTTGGTCACGCTGTTGGTCGCGTGCAGGCTGACATCGCCCTGCGCGGCGAGCGTGGCGTTCAGATTCTGGATGTTGGCGGCGCTCACCGTGAGCGTCTGGCCGGCCGCCACGGTGCTGGGCGTCTGCTGCCAGGCCAGGGTATCGACGCGGGGATTGCTGTCGTCCGGGCAATCCGGCGCGCCGGCCACGCAGCCCGGCGTGGTGGTGATCTTGCTGTCGTGGAGGCCCTGGTTGGTAAAGGTGCCTGGCGTCTTGATGGCGATCTTGCCCGCTGCCGCCAGGTCGCCGGCGTTGGTCAGGTCGCCGGTGCCGGTGAGGCTCAGGTTGCCCCCGGCGGTGATCTGGCCGGCCTTGCCGAGCTGGTGGCTGACGGTGGATTGGTTGGGCGCGATCGCTGTCGCCCCGGTAGCAGTCTGGCCCAGCGCGACAGGCGACCACGGTGGCGGCGCGGTGCAGGAGTCGCAGGCGCTCATGCTCGGGGGCGTGCCATAAACCAACGGTCCCGCCCCGTAGACGCCGCCATTGTCCCTTGTCAGTGCCGTGAGCTGCGCCATGAAGGCCGAAAGCTCGCCCTGATTCACCGAATACCCTTCGCTGTTGATCAGCGTGGCAGATCGGCTGTTGTCCAGGCTGCCGACATTGAGCGTGACATCCCTGCCCGCCGAGATCACACCGCCCTTGTTGGAAAGCGAAGCTGTAGTGATGTCGAGGTTCCCGCGACCGATGATCTGGCCAGCAGTGCCGTCGACTTGCCGTACGACCGTATGGTCGACGGTGGGGATGCCGCCGATATTGCGGATGTGGTCGGGAATCAGGAGGAAAGGTGGCACGCTATTCCTGCCCAGGGTGCCCGGGATCAGGTGCCACAGCGCCTGTGCAAGTTGCTGGTCCCCGTTCGAGGGTATGACTTCCGCGCCCAGGACCAACAGCACGRTGCCGTCGGGATTGCGCGTGACGTCGGCCAGCGTGATATTGGTGCGTGCACCTGGTACATAGGCGGAGCAACTGTCGCAAGACCCCCCTGGTAGCCAGGGAGAATAGCTGCCGATGATGGTCGAATTGAGCAGGCTGTCGTTGACCACCTTGGTGGTGGAACTACCTGCATCGACCGGGGCGGTGCGGTCATTGATGACCGAGCCGGCGGCGATGTGCAGGTTGCCGTTGGCGCCGATCACGCTGCCGATGTTATTGAGCGTGCCGGAGAGATCGACCTTGATGTCGCCGCCCGCCTGGGTGGTGCCGCCGCGGTTGTCGTAGTCGCCGCCGGTGACGGTCAGATTGCCCAGTGCCTCGGCGGTGCCGCTGTTGGCAACGTTACCGGCCAGTGCCAGATCGCCATTCGCGTGCACGGTGCCGGAGTTGGTCAGCGTGCCGGCGGACAGCGACAGATTGCCGCCGCCTACGATCTGCCCGGAATTGGTGAGCGTGCCGCCGGTAGCCAGGGCCAGGTCGCCGGCCTTCTGGATCGTGCCGGAATTCGTGATGCCCTGGCTGGCGCCGAGCACCACGCTGCCGCCCGGCACGTTCCACATGCCGGTGTTGTTGACGGCCTGCGCGACGAGGGTCAGGGTGGCGTTGGCGTTCAGCGTGCCGGTGGTGGCCGCCGACGGGTCGAACACCTGGTTCGGCGTATTGACCGTGAGGTTGTTGCCCGCCAGGATCTGGCCTGCCGCGTTGTTGAAGCTCCCGTTGCCACCTGTGACGGACAGCGTCAGGTCGCCTACCGTGGGCGCCCAACCCGCAAGGTCACCAGCGAAGAGGGTCCCGCCCTGGTTGCTGGCGAGCGCGCCCGTGGTCACGGTCAGGGCCTCGGTGCCAGCGATCAGGCCCTGGGCATTGTCCAGGGAATTCGCCGCCGTCACGTTGGCGGTCTGGCCGCCGACGGTGCCGCGGTTGACCAGATCGGCGGCATTTACGCTGACCTGGTTGCCGGCGAGCGTCCCGGTATTGGTCACGGTGCCGCCGTTGACGGTGAGCTGCCGCGCGGCAAGCGTCGCACCGCTGTTGGCAATCGACTGGCCGCCCAGCGTGACGTTGGTGGCCGTGGTGTCACCGGTCAGGGCGAGGCCGCGGGTGGCGACCGCATCGAGCGTGCCGTTGACGGCGTTGGCCTGGGTCGCCGTCGAGCCAAGCTGAATGTCGGTGCCGCGCAAGGTGGCATTGCCGCCCACCCATGTGAGCTGGCCGGCATGCATTCTCTGCCCCGCCGTGGCCGACAGATTGCCGCCAGTCAGGACGCTGCCACCCAGCGTGACGTTCTGCCCGGCGTTCACAATGGCGTTGCCCACGCTGGAGAGGGCGCCGCTCACGGCGGCCGAGCCAGCGGCTGCCTGGACCGTGGTGTTGCCGCCGCTGGCCAGGCTGCCGGCCACGTTTGCGTTCTGCCCCGCCGAGATGGCCGCGTCGCCATCGCTGGTCAGCGCGCCGTTGATCGCGGCGCTGCCGGCGGCGGCGGTAATGGTGGTCTTGCCCGCGCTCTGGGCCTGGCCACCCACCGTGACGTTCTGCGCGGCGGCAAGGGTCAGGTCCGCATTGCTGCCGATCTGGCCGCTGGTGGTAATGCTTCCGCTCCGGGCAGTCACGTTCACGGGGCCGGTGGCGAGCACCTGGCCACCGAGATTGGCATCGGTGCCCGCGCTCACGGCAAGCGTGCCGGGCGACACGACATTACCGGTGGTGGTGACGCTGCCGGTGACGCCGGCGAGCGACACGTTGCCGCCGGTGCTGCCCGCCATGCCGTTGATGGCGAGATTGCGCCGGGTCGACAGGTCCAGGTCGGCAGCCGACACGGCGCTGCCATCAATGGTGGTGTCGCGCGCGGCGTTGAATCGGATCGTGCCCGGCGAGGCGACATCGCCGCCCAGGTGAATGTCGCCGCGGCCGTCGTTGCCAGTGGCCGAGATGGCGATCTGCGCGCCGCTCACCGCCCCACCTACGTCCACGCTGCCGCCAGCGGCCAGGTTCACTGCGTTCTGCGCCTGGACGCCACCGGCGCCGTTGATCGAACCGCCTGCGGAAACCGTTACGGCCTTGCCCGCGCTCAGCGTGCCGCCCAGGGTCGCGTCCTGCGCGGCGCTGACGGTGTATCCGGCCTCGCTCTGGCCATTGCCCGACGCCATGACGGAACCGGCGGCATTGAGCGCCCCCGCCTGCTTGGCGTAGGTGTTGCCGACCTTCAGGTTACCAGCGGCATCGAGCGTCAGATTGCTGGCCGACGCGGCGAGATTGCCGTCGGCGCGCACGCCGAGGCCGGCGGCGGTGCTGACGATGCGGATCTGTCCGGCGGTCATGGCGCCGAACGCGGTGGCGTCGATCGCCAGGCCGTTGGCGGCGGTGGTGTTGCTGGCCGCGTTGTTGGCGCCAGTGGCCGTGGTGGCAAAGCCGCCGTCTGAGGGCGTCACCGAGGGCGTGACCATCTGGCGCCCGGCCACCAGGTTGATCTGGTTGCCTGCGTAGAGCGCCGCATCGACGCCGATCGATTCGGCGATCAGGTTGATATCGCCGACCGTGCCCTCGATACCGACACCGTTCGGATTACCCGGCGACGGGTTGGCGATCTGCACCCGCCCGCCCTGCACGAGGAAGCCAGCGGCAGTGGCGGCATCGAAGCTGGTGGATGTCCCCGCGGCCGACAGGAATTGCGGCACGCCGGTGGTGAGCGTCACCTGGGTGGTGTTGGTGAAGCTCGCGCCGTTGGTATAGACCCCGCCGGGTGCAGCGACCACGACCCCGGCCGGGGCGCCGAACACCTCGATGGTGCCGTTGATCCGGGCGGGCGTCTGGCTGGTGACCTGGTTGATGATCAGGGCCGCCGGGCCAGAGGTGACGAGACTGGCGTTGGCGCCGACCTGGCCACCGAGGAAGGTGCCACCGCCGGTGGTGCTGTTATTGAGGATCAGGCCGATCGGGTCGACCACGAAGGATCGGTACTGGTTGAGCGAGATGCCGGCTGCGTTGGGCGTGGTGATGCCCACCACGGGCACGCCGCCCTCCGGCGCACCCGGGCCGATGGTGGTGGTGATCGACGGGGTGAAACGTACCGGCGCGTTCGGGTCGGTGATCGGCGCTGCATGGGCTGCCGCGGAACCGAAGCTGACCGTCACCGGCAGGTGCGCGACCGCCCAGCGCAACAGGCTTTGCCGCACGGCACCAGACTGTGCCGCAAGACTGGCCGGATCGGCGGCGCCCGCCGCCAGCGCCCCTGCCGCCTGCCTGGCCTGCTGCAAGGACACCTGCAGCGGCGCGAGCCACGTCGTGATGGCAACCACTCCCGCGAGCGCACGCACCCACACGCTGCGACGACCACGCTCCGCCATGGAGATGCCGGGCGATGGATCGGGTTGTGCGTTGTCCTGAGGCAGAGACACTCGTTTCTCGCGGTACATGATGCTTCCTGACGATGCTTTGGACTTGTTGCGTCGGAGGGCGGCAGCTAGCCGCCGACGGGCTTTGCGCGCCGCCTTACTGCGTGATCCTGGCTTTGCCTAGCAGTTGCGTGACCAGCGCGGTCGTCGCCCGCTGGAGCTCCTGCGCCTGCAACGCTTGCTGGATACCGGGCTTGACGGCGTCATAGGCCGGCACCTGGGTCGCGCGCACTTCGTCGACCTTGACGAGGAAGCGGCGGTTGTTCCAGGCAATGGGGGTGGCGTTCACCGCGCCAGCCGGCAGGGTGGACAGCGCCTGCGCGAGCGGCAAGGGCAGGTTCTGGGTCTGGCCTTCCTGCGCCGGCACCTTGAAGCTGAGCCAGTCCATCGCACCACCGCTGGCCCTGGACGGTGCGAGGCTGACTTGCTGCGCCACCTTGACGAAGTCCTCGCCGGCCTTGATGCGCGCGAGCGTCGTGGCGGCGGCGGCATCGTCGGCCACCTCGATCAGGCGCCCCTTGTATTCCTTGTCGCCCAGGCTTGCCACGATGGCGTTGTAGCGGGCGCGCACCTGTTCCTCGGTGACCGCCGCCGGCTTGATATGGTCCTTGAGCCAGGCCTGGGCGAGGATGGTGTTCTTCGCCTCGCGCAGGGCCTGCTGCACATCGGGCCGGGCTTCAAGCCCCTTGTCCCTGGCCGCTTCCTGGCGGAACAGCTCATGCGCGATCAGCTGCTGCTTGATGGCGTTGCGCGTCGCGTCGTTATCGGGGAGCCGCGCCTGCTGAATGGCACGGGTGATCTGCTCGTCGGGGATTGCCACGCCATTCACCGAAGCGGCAGAGGCAGACTGCAGGCTAAAGGCCAATGCGGTGATGGCGGCCAGGCGGAGAATCTGGGATTGCATATTCATTTCCTTGGAGATCGGGTATCGGTTAGGCGAATTCACATCGCACTCAGTAGGTCCAGTTGAGGGTGGCCAGCAGGACCGGTGCCTTTGCGCCCAGATAACCGGGCTGCGCCAGCGGCACGCCGACCAGAAGTTCACTGGTGACCGTTTGCCTGGCCCACTGGGCGGAGAGACGAATGCCCGCGCCGGTACCGGCCACCGATTGCCAGCGGTGGGTCGCCACAGCCTGGGTCTGGCCGCCGTCGAGAAACAGGTAGGGCTCCATGCGGAAGCCGGCCGGCGCTGGCGCGTTGGCCCACACCAGCTCATTGCGCAGGTAGGCGCCGCGGTCGCCGGCGATGGCGCCTTCGCGGAAGCCGCGCACGGTGCTGATGCCGCCCGCGTAGATCTGCTCGGAGCCGAACAGGGCCACGTTGGCCCACTGCCCGACGAGCTGCGCGCGCCACGCGAGCCGTGCCGTGTCGAAGGCCCGCGGCAAGGGCAGTTGCAGGCTCGCATTGGCATCGAGCTTGGTGAACTGCACATGCGCCTCGTCCGGGCGGATATCGGCGGGGTCCCGGGTTGCATTGACAAGTCGCAATCCGCGCGAGACGCCAAGCTCGGCGGTGGCATAGCCCGGCTGGTCGCTGGCGGCAAAGCGCCGCAAGCCGCTCCAGGCCGCGCGCAGCACGGTGAGCCGCTGGGGATCCAGTTCCAGGTTGTTGATCTCGCGCTCGCTCTTGCGATGCGTGAGCGTCAGGTCGAAGGCTTGCCGCCCGCTCCTGTCGCGGGTAAGAACCCGGTTCCAGCCCAGCGTGTGGCCGAAGGTGCGGCCGTACAGCAGCGCGGTATCGCCAATGGCGGTCTGGTACTCGGACACCGAGCCGGTGTAGCTGACGGTGTTGTAGCCGAACGGAACCGCCGCCGAGAGCACGGCCGCATTGGTATCGCGCGTGCCGACATAGCTCGCGGAGACCGCTTCCTGGAAACCCAGCGCGTTGTCGGCATCGATGCCCAGCCGGGTGCGCGAGATGCCCGTGGTGCGGCTGCCATAGTTGTCGACGCCGGCACTGAAGCGGAAACGGTCGCCGGGCTGGTTGGCCAGCGCCACCACCGAACTGCCCGGCGTCTGGCCGGGCAGTATCTGGAGCTCGGCCCGGTTGCGGCGCAGGCGGTTGATCTGGTCGACCCCTTGCTCCAGGTCCTGCAGGCGCAGGGGGTCGCCCGGCGCGGGGAATTGCCAGCCAGTGCCGGCGTCCGCCAGCAGCCCGCCGCCCACGGTATCGAACCAGCCACCATCGCCCGGGCGGATGGCGCGCCCGTTGAGGCGGATCGACTCGACCGTGCCCGGCACGACGGTGACCTTGAGCACGCCGGTCGCGAGATTCTGCTCGCCCAGATAGGCGCGCGTGGTGATGTAGCCCCGGGCGACGAAGGCTTCGGTGAAGCGCCGCAGCAACAGGTTGATGCGGTTGGCCCCCAATGGCTTGCCGATGAACGGCGCCGTGATGGCGCCGATCTCGGCATCGGACAGCACGGTATTGCCGGTCACCTCGATACGCTGGATCTCGAAGGTGGCGGACGTCTCCGGCACGGCGTCGATAGGCGCATCGGGCGGCAATACCTGCTGGCTCTGGATTTGCGCGGGCGGCTGGGTTGCCTCGCGCTCCAGATCACGCTGACGCTGCTCGCGCAACAGGCGCTGCGCCGGATCTTCCGGCGTGAGCTGAGACAGCGATGGCAGCGATGGCGGCACCTGGGCCAGCGCCGGACCGGCTGACAGGATGGACACGGCCATTACGGACAGCCGGGATCGCGGAGCGCACCGCATCATTGCCACAACCAGGAAGCGAGACCAAGATGGTTCTCGACGGTGACGGGCGTGCGCTGGCGCGGGCGCGTCACCGTGGTGGTGCCCGCAATGGCAACGTCGCCATCGAAACTGCCCCCATCCGTCATGGTGTCGCCGCTAATGCGGGTCCGGCCAGCCGCCATCCAGCTCCCGCCGATGTCGGTCGCATAAAGCCTGGCCCAGGTGTCGCCAAAGAAGGCCTTGAACCCGCGGTCGCGCGCGACCGCGGTGTAGCCGGTGACACCGCCGGCATAGGTGAGCGGCGCGTTGACCGTCAGGTCGCCCAGCGCCAGCACGCGCCCGCCCACGTTCGCGGCCAGCTTGCCCGCCTGGACGTCGATATTGCCGCCGGCGGACAGCAGGCCGCCCGTCACGGTGGTGGTCGATGACGCCGAGGTGCGGCAGACAATCAGGCAGCTGCGGGCGTAATGCGCGGCGCCGCCGGTGACCCCTTCGGTGCGGAACGTGTCGGCCGCGCGCACCGTGATGGCGCCGTTGTTGGCGTAGATTTCCCCGCCGGTGTTGATGACGTTGCGCCCGCTGAGCGTGGTGCCCTTGTCCGAGAGCAGGTAGGCAATCTGCCCGGGCCGGTCCACCTGGCCATAATCCAGGTCGAAGCTCGTGCTGGTCTTGGTCAGCACCAGCCAGCGGCGGCCGTTGCTGGTCTGGTAGCTCGGCTGTTCGCCATTGGCACCGCCCTGCTTGGTGATCTCGTTGTGGATATCGCCGCCGGCCGACACGGCGAGATAGCCGTTCGAGAGCATGCGGCCGTAGCGATTGAGGACATCGCCCCCGGCCCGGACGGTCACGTCGTCGCCGGCACCGAAGACGATCCCCAGATACTGCGGCGTCGAGGTATTGAACACGCTGCCACCGGCCAGCACGGTAACGGCGCCGGCAGACAGCATCTCCCCGGCGATGCGCGCCTGGCCCTGGATCAGCGCGCCCTGGTTGGTCAGCGCGCCATCGGACTGCAGCAGCACGCCACCGTTGGCGGCGACCAGCGTCGATTGCGTGGCGGCCGAGTCAAGCAAGACGGAGCCTGCATGGAGCCGCACGTCGGTGGCGGCAAGCACGCTGCTGTCTTGCTGGATGTAGCTGCCGGTGGCATCGATCGCCACGGCGGCGCCGGCGGCGCGTATGGCGGCATCGCGCAGCTTGAGATCGCGCGCCTGGATGCCGGTGCCGGCCACGCCGTCGAGGTCGGTACCGGACAGCGTTGCCGTGTCTGCCTGGATGGTCAGCGAGCCGTTGCGCGAGGTCAGCGCCGTGCGCTGGTTGCCCTGCGCGGTCTGGAATTGCGGCGTGGCAATGACGAAGTTGCCCTGCGCCGTAGCCTGCGTGCCGGTAAGCGCGATGCCCGCGCCGTTGTCGAGCAGCCCGATGCCGCCGGTGGCGCTCAGCACCGAGTCGGTCAGCCTGACCGCCTGACTGTGTGCCTGGCTTGCCGTGCCGATCACCAGATCTCCCGTTGCGCGGGTCCCGGCTGCCAGCGTGGCGCCGCTCAGGTCAATGCGATCGGCGGTGACCTGGAGATGCCGGCCGGCATCTACATCGCCTGTGCCGGTGAAGCCGCCGCTGGCGATCAGCACGTCTTGCAGGGCCTGGATCCTGCCGGAGGCGAGTTGCAGATCGCCAGTCCCGGAGACCACGAAATCGCCAGCGGTGGCATAGGCGTTGCCGGCGTGCCGTACGCCGGCACCCTGATCGGTCACGAGCATCTCGATGCGGCCCGAAGCCAGGCTACCGGCACCGGTGATGTCAACCGCAATGCCGTGGCCGGGAATGCCACCCGGCGCCGTGTACCGGATCCAGTCAGTCTGATTGTCGGTGGCCGAAAGGCTCGTATCGACCTCCGCCTCGCTGGTTCCCGCAACCAACCGCAGGTTTGCCCTAGGGTCGCTGTAGCGGTTTTCGATCCTGCCGCCAATGCGAATCTGCCTGGCAATCAGTTCGAGCTGAAGCAGTTCACCGGACAGTCCTTCCGGGCCGATCTCGAGCAAGCCCTGGCYCGTCTTGATGGTGATGTTCTTTTGCCCGGTGGCATGATTGGGCGTCGTCAGGTCGACCTGCCCGGTGGTCAACGCCAGCTTGCCGATGTTCTGCACCGTCATGCCGTTCACGGTGATCCCGTTGGGATTGGCCAGAATGACATTGGCGCGAGGCCCCAGCACACTCAACGGCCCTTCGAGCAGCGAGGGATTGGTGCTGGTGACCTGGTTCAGGATGGTGCGGGCGCGCACCGCGTTGTTATCCAGATCAACGCCGGCGCGCGGGACATTGAAGTCCCGGTACGTGTTGGAGGAAACGCCGCCGACCGCATTGGCAATGCCAACGGTGATACGGCCATTGGCCCCGATCGTAGCCGTGGTGGCGGTGCCGCCGTCGGGCACCACGCCCGCTGCGAGGCTCGTGCCCGCGAGCAGCAGCGCGCCCCAGGCCAGCGTGGTGAGCAGGGTCGCGCGCTGGCCCTTGAACGACTTGAACGACTTCAGGGACTTGAGGGAAAAGCGCGCATCCGCGCTCACGCACACGATGCGCCAATGCGACAACCCGGTGGTCGCCTCGCGGCCCAGCCAGGCTTCCACCGTGCCTTCGCCCTCCAGGGCGTAGAAGCGGTGGGCGGGAGACAGCAGGGATTGCAGCAAGGCGAAATGCTTCAAGACGGCTCCGGGTAGCATGAGCGAGCGCCTTGCGCTGGTGCTGGCAAGCCGGCTCGGCTTGCAGTGGAGCGCATGGCGATGCGAGGCCTAGACGCTACCGGAGGGAAATAGGCGTGGTTTCGGGGAAATTTCCCAATGTGTTGGTGGATCGGGCTGAAACTGCAGAGTTTCGGGGGGAGGTGGGCGTGAGCAGGGCAAGCCCCGCTACATGGCGCGGAAAGAGGACGACTATCGCTTGCACCGGCGTTACCGGAAGCAGCCCCACCAAGCCATCCCCGGCACCCTCAACCCTCGCACTCGACGGACCTCGGCGCACGCAAAATTGTCAATAGGCGATTTTTATTGAAGTCTCTCTGCATTTGGTCGTGACGGCAAAGTACCGGTTTCTGATCGATGAGTGTCTATGGCCAAATCTCGTTCAGGACGCGGCTCAAAGAGGTCACTGGGACACAACCTGTGTTCGCGATCGCGGCTTAAGTGGGATGAAGGACCATGACTTGATCCGGTACGCAGTCGATCACGACTATGCGCTCGTCACTCATAACGCCGCGGACTTTCGCGGGCCGCTCGGTGGACCACCCGGCGGCCACCACGCGCGGCAGCCCCTGCATGCGGGACTGGTGTGCCTGAATTCCGGCGCAAGCCAGGTCTGTTGTTGAAGGTCAGGCGTTGGAGCCCAGCTCTTCAGTAGCCAGCGCGCTGGCTTCCTCTGGCGTGCGCGAGAGGAAGCCAAATACCGCGACAGCCGACAGGACGGTGATGACCGTCAGCACGTGCAGCAGCATGCGGAAGGCGTCTCCGTAACCGGCGACCAGCAGTTGGTGGCTGACTTGCGGCAGCGCCTCGGCGGCGTGCGCCAGGTCTCCGGTAGCGAGCCGTTGTGCCGCTTCGCCGACCTTCCCGGCAGTTGATCCGGCTTCTGCCAGCACCGCGCTCAGGCTGACCTGTGCAATGGCAGCCAGGACAGCGCTGACCGTGGCGAGAGCGATCCCCTCACCCGCCACGCGCGTCGTATTGAAGATGCCCGTTGCCATCCCCGCGCGTTCCTTGGGTACCACGCTCACTGCGAGACCATCCATCAGGCCCCAAGGCATGCCAGCGCCGATACCAATCAAAAGCATCGGCCCCACCACGGCAAAACCGGCAGCGCCGACGTCGATCTGGCTGAACCAGTGGAGGCCAACTGCGGCGATGAGGAACCCAATGCCCGAGAGCACGCCGGCGGAGACCCAGCGAGTCAGCGTGGCGACCAGCACGGGGACAACCAACATCGGTGCCGACAGTGCAATCATGAGGATGCCTGCATCAATTTCGCTCATGCCTTCGATGCCGATGAACCGCAGCGGCAGCATCACCACGAGCACGATGTAGCTGTAGCACGTGCCGATGGGGAGCATCTGCACACCAACAAAGCGCGGAATGCGGAACAGTCTCAGGTCGAGCATCGGGCGCGCCGAGCAAGATTCGACATAGATGAAAATGGCCAGCGTCAGTGCCGCGGCAGCGAGCGAACCCGCGACAAGCGCGCTGGACCAACCACTTTCGGGTGCCTGGATGACGGCGAACGTGAACAGGACCAGTGTGGCGGTGAACGAGATGGTACCGGGCCAATCGAGACCCTGCGCGTTGGGGTCGCGGGTCTCACGCATGCGCGGCACGCCGAACAGCATGGCAGCTGCGCCAACCAGGGCCGTCGACAGGAACACGGAGCGCCAACCGAACGCATCGATGAGCACGCCGCCCAGGAGCGGGCCGAAGGCGAGGCCGATGCCGAAGCTCGTGCCCAGCATGCTGAATGCACGGGTGCGCGCGTGGCCGTCGAACTCCTGCGCCAGTGCTGCGGTACCGCCGGACAGTGCCGCAGCGGCCGCAATCCCCTGGACGGCACGCAGGATATCGAGCCACGCGACCGACGGCGCGGCAGCGAGTGCCAGCGACGTGAGCACGAAGAAGCCGATGCCGATGGCGAACAAACGCTTGCGGCCATAGACGTCGGCCAGCGCCCCGGCCGCCATCAGCAGGCTGCCGAAGCTGAGCATGAAGGCGTTGGTGATCCAGGTCAGCGAGACCGCACTGCCGCCGAGCTCGCGGCCGATGGCGGGCGTGGAGACTGCACCGCCGGTGAAGCTTAGTGGCAGCACGATTGCGGCCATGCAGACCGCTAGCAGGATGAGAGGTTTGCCGCGCTCGGAAGCGTGACTGTCAGTTGAGGAATCTGGCGATTTCATTGGTGACTTTGATAATGGATTGGATGCCGTCAATGGCATCGAGATGCTCGAATCTGGGTGCGATCCGCCAACGGCGGTTGGGCGCGGAATCCAACGATGCGTGTTTGGCGGGAGGGAGATTGCGCGCGCCGCTCGCCGCAGCGATTTGCCGCATGCCGGCGGCGCAGGAAGGCGGARATGTAGCGCTTGACCCCTCCTGGATAAAGGCTTCGAATGGCGATTCACCGTATCCAGAATCGAAACAATCGCGGACTTCTGAATCAGCGCTTCACGACGCTGGCTTCCTTCGGCTCGTCTGCCTTGGCGATATCCCCAACCGAAGCATCACCCCAACCGCCACCAAGCGCGCGGATCAGGTTCACCGTGGCCGCGGCCTGCACGCTCTGCAATTGCACCGCTGCCCGCTTCGTCTGCAGCGCGGTGCGCTCAGCGTCAATGACATCGAGAAAGTTGATGGCACCCTCGGTGTACTGCATGCGCGAAATATCCGCGGCTCGCGTAGCCGACTGCACCGCTTCGGCCTGGGTCTGCTTCTGCCCTTCCAGGATGCGCAGGTCCGACAAACCATCTTCCACCTCGCGGAATGCGGTCAGCACCTGTTGACGGTACTTCGCCACGTCTTCCTCGTAGGCGGCGCGCGCATTGGCCAGGTTGGCGGTACGGCGACCACCATCAAACAGCGGGATGTTCAGCGACGTGCCAGCCAGCGGCCCGAGCAGGAACGCGCGGCTGCTCCACTTGAACAGGTCGCCCAGCGTGGCCGACTCGAATCCGCCCACGCCCGTGATGGTGAGCGACGGGAAGAATGCCGCCTTTGCAATGCCGATCCGCGAGTTCGCGGAAGCCATTGCGCGCTCGGCGGCGGCGATGTCCGGACGACGCTCGATCAGCGACGACGGCAGGCCTGCCGGGATTCGCAGGTTGACGGCTTCGATGGGCGCCGCGGGCATCGAGAACTCGGCAGGCGTCTTGCCGAGCAAGACGGCCAGGCTATGTTCGGACGCCGCACGCAGACGCTGCACCGACATCGCATCGGAGCGTGCCGTGGCGAGTTCCGCCTTGGCGCGCGCGACGTCGAGTTCGCCGATGTCGCCTTCGTCGAACCGGCGTTGCACCAGTTTGAGCGCCTGTTCACGCAGGCTCACCGTGTTGGCGAACACCTCAGCCTCGGCATCGAGACCGCGCAGCGTGAAGTAGTTCTGCGCCACGTCGGCCTGCAACGCGAGCTGCACCGAGCGGAACAGCGCTTCGCTCTGCTGCATGTCCGCCTTGGCTGCGTCCACCGACGATGCCACGCGGCCGAACAGGTCGACTTCGTACGAGGCGCTGGCCTGCGCGCGCCACAACGTCTGCTGCGGGACCGTGGTGCCGTCAGGCTGGCGCAGCGAGGCACCAGACACCTGCTGGCGTGTCGGGCCGAAGCCCGCGTCGAGCGTGGGGAACAGGCCTGCACGTGCAGCCTGGTTCAGGGCCCTCGCCTCCTTCAGCCGCGCGGCGGCGGCAGCCAGGTTCTGATTCGCCTCGAGCGCCTGCTGTTCCAGCGCATTGAGCTTGTCGTCGCCGAAGATGGTCCACCATTCGCCGCGCGAGAGTTCCTCGGACGGCCTGGCGGTCTGCCAGGTGCCGGCTTCCGCCGGCTTCAGCGTGGTCTGCGTCCAGTCAGCCGGCGCCTCCTTGAAGCTGGTGCCGGCGCCGTCAGGCACAGCAGGCTTGTTGTAGGTCGGTGCCAGCGAGCAGCCGGCCAGAACGAGCAGGGACGCCAGCAACATCGAGCCCTTGCTCAGCCATTGGGTCATGGATGCGTTCATGATGATCTCCTTGGTTTCCCTGTTCATTGCGCCGAAGCGGACTTGACGACGTGCAGCGGGTGCCCAGCGTGCAGCGGTTCGGCATGCGTGTGGTGCTTGTCAACGATCGGCTTGCTACCAGCCATCTTGCGCAGCGCCACGTAGAACACCGGCGTCAGCAGCAGGCCGAACAACGTCACGCCCAGCATCCCGAAGAACACCGCGATGCCCATCGCACGACGCATTTCCGAGCCGGCGCCGGTCGACATCACCAGGGGAATCACGCCCATGATGAAAGCGAACGAGGTCATCAGGATCGGGCGCAGGCGCAGCCGGCTCGCCTCGATGGCGGCCTGCATGATGGTGCGGCCCTGCATTTCCAGCTCGCGAGCGAACTCCACGATCAGGATGGCATTCTTCGCGGATAGCCCCACCAGCACCATCAGGCCAATCTGCGTGAAGATGTTGTTGTCGCCGTTGGTCAGCCACACACCGAGCAGCGCCGACAGGATACTCATCGGCACGATCAGGATGATGGCCAGCGGCAGCGTCAGGCTTTCGTACATCGCGGCCAGCACCAGGAACACCAGTAGTACGCTGATGGGGAACACCCACATGGCGGCGTTACCGGCCAGGATTTGCTGATACGTCAGGTCGGTCCACTCCATCTTGATGCCGCGCGGCAGCGTTTCGGCAGCAATGCGCTCGATAGCGGCCTTAGCCTGGCMCGACGAGTAACCGGGCGCCGGGCCACCGTTGATGTCTGCTGCGGTGAAGCCGTTGTAGCGCACCACCATTTCCGGACCATAGGTCGGCGTGACCTTCACCAGCGACGACAGCGGCACCATTTCACCGGCGGCGTTGCGCGTCTTGAGTTGCAGGATGTCGGCGGCGGTGGCGCGGAACTGCTGGTCAGCCTGGGCACGCACCTGGTACACGCGACCGAATTTGTTGAAGTCGTTCACGTACAGCGAACCGAGGTAAATCTGCATGGTATCGAACACGTCGGTCACCGGCACGCCGAGCTGCTTGGCCTTCACGCGGTCCAGGTCGACGTCGAGTTGCGGCACGTTGATCTGGTAGCTCGTGAACATCGGGCCCAGTTCCGGTGCCTTGGAGGCAGCCTTGATGAATGCCTGCGTCGCCTCGTTGAGCGCTTCGTAGCCAAGTGCGCCACGGTCTTCGAGCTGGAGCTTGAAACCACCCAGCGTACCCAGGCCCGACACCGGTGGCGGCGGGAACGTGGCGATCTGCGCGCCCTTGATCTGGGCAAACTTGGCGTTCAGCGCGGCAGCAATCTCCGCAGCCGATTCACCAGGGCCGCGCTCCTTCGACGGCTTGAGCACCGGGAACACCAGGCCGCTGCTCGACGAGTTGGTGAGGCCATTCACCGACAATCCCGGGAACATCGGGGCATGCACCACGCCCGGTTGCTTCAGCACGATTTCACCCATCTGGCGCACCACGTCTTCGGTGCGGTCCAGCGAAGCACCGGCCGGCAGTTGCGCGATGCTGACCAGGTAGTCCTTGTCCTGCGCCGGCACGAAGCCGCCCGGCACGATCTTGCCCATCAACAGGGCCAGCGCCAGCAGCAGGCCGTAAAGGACGAACATGATGAGCTTGCGCTGGATCACGCCGCCCACGCCCTTGCCGTAAGATTCCGAGCCGCGCTGGAACACCTTGTTGAAGCCGTTGAAGAACGGGCCGAGGATGCGGTCCATCACACGGGTCAGACGGTCCTTCGATGCGTGGTGGTCCTTGAGCAGCAGCGCAGCCAGGGCCGGCGACAACGTCAGCGAGTTGAATGCCGAGATGACCGTCGAGATGGCGATCGTCATGGCGAACTGCTGGTAGAACTGGCCGGTCAGGCCCGACATCGAAGCCAGCGGCACGAACACGGCTACCAGCGTCAGGGCGATGGCGATAATCGGCCCGCTCACCTCCTGCATGGCCTTGTACGTAGCCGCACGAGGCGACAAACCTGCCGAGATATTGCGCTCGACGTTTTCCACGACCACGATGGCGTCATCGACCACGATACCAATGGCAAGCACCATACCGAATAGCGACAATGCGTTGATGGTGTAGCCGAACGCATGCATCAGCGTGAACGTGCCGACGATGGAGACGGGCACGGCCAGCAGGGGAATCAACGAAGCACGCCAGGTCTGCAGGAAGATGATGACCACCAGCACCACCAGCGCGATGGCTTCGAACAGGGTGTGAACCACCGCGTCGATACTTTCCTGCACGAAGCGCGTCGGATCGTAGACGATTTCGGCCTTCACGCCGTCGGGCATGTCCTTCTGCAGTTCGGCCACGATGGCGCGCACGTCATCCGAGATCTGCAGCGAGTTCGCACCCGGCTGCTGGAAGATGACGATTTGTACCGCATCCTTGTTATCGAGCATCGCACGCAGTGCGTACTCCGATGACGACAGTTCGATGCGTGCTACGTCCGACAGGCGCACCACGCCACCCTCAGGCGTGGTCTTGAGGATGATGCCGCGGAACTGCTCTTCCGTTTTAAGTCGACCTTGTGCGTTCACGCTCAGCTGCATCGGCAYGTTGGCGGCCATCGGCGATGCACCGATGATGCCGGCCGCCACCTGCACGTTCTGTTCGCGAATCGCCTTGACCACTTCGGTGGCCGTCATGTTCTGGCGAGCCACCTTCTGCGGATCGAGCCAGACGCGCATCGAGTAGTCACCGGCGCCCCACAGCGCGACCTCACCGACGCCGGGCACACGGGCGAGCCGGTCCTTGACGTTGATGAGCGCGTAATTGCGCAGGTAGGTCAGGTCGTATTTGCCATTCGGCGAGACAACGTTCACGCCCATGGTCAACGTCGGTGACGACTTGACCGTGGTTACGCCCAGGCGTTGGACGTCTTCAGGAAGACGCGGCATCGCCTGGTTGACGCGGTTCTGCACGAGCTGTGCAGCCTTGTCCGGATCGGTGCCGAGCTTGAACGTGACCGTGGTGGTCATGTTGCCGTCGCTGTTGGCCTGCGACTGCATGTACAGCATGTCCTCGACGCCGTTGATTTTCTCTTCGAGCGGCGAGGCGACGGTTTCCGCGATGACCTTCGGATTGGCGCCTGGATACTGCGCACGCACCACCACCGAAGGCGGCGCCACTTCCGGGTATTCGGCCGTGGGCAGCTTGAAGAGCGAGATCACGCCGCCAAGCAGGATAATCACCGACAGCACGCCCGCGAAGATGGGCCGGTCGATGAAGAACTTAGAAATGTTCATGATGTGACTCCGTTGCCCCGTATCAGGCTGCCGACTTGGTGTTACCTGCGCTCACCATGTCGACGCTGCGCGCCTTGACGGTGTCGTTCGGGCGCACGCGCTGGATGCCGTTGACGACGATGCGCTCACCCGGCTTCAGACCGGTTGCCACGATGCGCAAGCCTTCATGGAGCGCGCCCAGGGTGATTTCGCGGTATTGCACGCGGTTGCCTGCGTCGACCACGAGGACATACTTCTTGGCCTGGTCCGTACCGATGGCGGCGTCGTCAACCATGACCACGGGTTGCGTCTGGCCACCGCCGACCTTGACGCGGGCGTAGAGGCCCGGCACCAGCGCGCCGTCAGCGTTGTCGATACGAGCGCGAACGCGGATGGTGCCGGACGTGGTGTCGAGATGGTTGTCGACCGAGACGATCACGCCCTTGCGCGAGTAGCCCGCTTCGTCGGCGAGGCCCAGTTCAACCGGCATCGGCGAATTGGCACCGCGACGCAGCGTGCGCAGGTAGGTCTGTTCGTCTGCGTCGAACGAGGCGTAGATCGGCGACACCGACACCAGCGTGGTGAGCAGCGGCGCACCGGCGCCGACCGATACGATGTTGCCAACCGTCAGTTCGGCGCGCGACACGCGGCCTGCTACCGGCGCCACGACGTCGGTGTACGAGAGCGTCACCCTGGCTGCCTCGAGCGCGGCACGCGCGGCCTTGAGGCTTGCCGATGCTTCGCGCGCGGCATTGTGCTTCTCGTCGAAGTCCCGGCGGGCGATGGCGTTGCTTTCGATCAGGCGGTCGGCACGGGCTGCATCGCTGGAGGTGTAGCTGGCGCGTGCCTCGGCAGCAGCCAGTTGCGCGGCAGCACGGTCGACTTCAGCTTGATAGGGGCGCGGGTCGATGGTGAAGAGCGAGTCGCCCTTCTTGACGAGCTGGCCGTCCTTGAACTGGACCGCCACGATCTTGCCAGGCACCAGCGGACGAATCTCGACCTTGTCGATGGCTTCCAGCCGGCCCGAGTAGTCTTGCCATTCCACGATGGATTGGCTCACCACGGTGGCGGCGTCCACATCGATGGCTGGCGCGGCGGGTGCAGGGGAGGCGGCCGTAGCGCTCGCCACCGAGCCGTCGCTGCCATGGGTGAGCGCCAGGCCCGCCACACCCACGACAAACAGCATCCCAACTGCCATCGTGAGTTTCTTGCGATTGGTAGTCATGATTCAGATTCCTTTTCCGTCTTAAAGTCGTTTCAAAGCAAATCGGGTGCTTCGGTCCAGGAGCTCCATCCATTCGCTACGTCGCGCGGGTGTGGCTCTAGCTTGGAAACCAGTATTACTCTCGCGCACGCATCGATAAAGATGCGTTTCTTGGTCACTTTGTGTCCTCTATGGATACAATCTGGATGAAGGGGAGCCCAGGCGCGTCTTGTGTATGGCGACACGGGTGAACACCTGCATTGCCTGAAGCTGTGCGGCGGCCAGTGCGACGCACACGTGTTTCTAATGTGGGAACTACAGTGCCGCGCAGACGCTTAAGGCGACGTTCCGTTTGATTTCTGGCGGAGCGCCTTGGCGAGGTCRGCGATGTATTCATCCCTCAACCCGCAGTCGAACAGCGCGCGATCCAGCTTGTGGACGTACTCGGCGTTGGACCCAAACGATCCCTTGGCGACGGCGACGATGGACGCGACGCTTTCCACGCTTGCGTCCCGCTCGTACTGGATGCCGGTGGTATTGGCGACGAACACAATGCCGGTCACCCGGGAGCCATCGGCCAGCGCCAACGAGGCCCAGGTGGGCACGTAAGAGCCCGCGATCATTTCGCGCACCCACAGGACTTGAAGGTCTTCCTCGAGATGAACCGAGGTCAGCCGGAGCGCAACCCCTTGCGTGGTGCCTCCTTGCTCGAGTGCCAGCATTCTTCCGGGCACGTCCGACGACGCGCGACCAGCCACCATCCGCAGACAGAAGCTGCGGCGCCAACCGTGGAGAGTCGCCACGTCGCGCCTGTCGAAAGTGAGCAATGGGTTCCACATCAGGGACCCATAGGCGAAGACCCAGATGTCCTCGCCGGGAGGCCTGGCGCGCATCGTTGCCGCGAGCGAGGCGTCAATCTGGGCGCGGGTCCAGACTAGGGCTTTGGGGAGGGCTAAGGTCCCCAGCCAGGCTCCTGAATGAATTGATTCTCTCGTGTACATGCTCTCTCGCTTGGCCGCAGTCGGCCTAGGGGGATCGCGAATCGGTCTGCTGATGCCGCGGGTATGGCAGCATTGTTGGTGTCGGAAGTCACTTGATAAACATGCTAATCTGGGACTCTTTGTCTCCGGCTAGGACACAATGTCTGATCGCTTAGATGCTTCCGTTTCAGATATCGAGGCTTTCGTCGCCGTCGCCCGAAGCAGCAGCTTCACGCGCGCGGCCGAGGGATTGGGAACAAGCAAGTCAAACGTCGGCAAGTCGGTTCAGCGACTCGAAGCGGCACTCGGCACTCGCCTGTTTCAGCGCACTACGCGCGCGGTTCGGCTCACCGAAGACGGTGAAACGTATCTGATCGCGTCGGAGACTGCGCTTGAAGGACTGCGTGAGGCTGGCCAGGCATTGGCGGCCCGGCGCGCCGAGCCCATGGGCAAGGTGCGGCTCGATCTGCCTGCCGGCTTCGGGCGCCTTCTGTTTCCTGCGCTTGCCGAACTCCGCGTGAAATACCCTCGCCTGAGCTATGAGCTCGCGCTCACCGACCGCATGTCCGACGCAGTCTCCGAAGGCTGGGATATCGTCGTGCGTATCGGAGCCCTGCCGAACGATGGCGAAATGACTGTCCGGAAGCTGTGCGATTTGCGCCTGGGGCTCTACGCCGCGCCCGCCTATCTGAAGCAACGCGCCGAAATTCGCTCGCCGGCAGACCTGCCTGGCCACGACGCCATCGTGTTCCGAGGGCCCACTGGCCGGCTGCGGCCTTGGAAGGTGGCCGACGGTCCGCATATCAAAGAGCTGTCGCTCAATCCCGTGCTGGCGCTGGCCGATGGTCACGCTCTGGTGGAAGCCGCCGTGCAAGGTTTCGGCATCGCGCAAATCCATGACCGCGTCGCGCAGCCGCATGTCGACGCGGGCCGATTGACCCACATCCTTCCTGGCTCTGACGTGCCCGGGCCTCCTGTACACGCCATGATTCCGCTGGGCCTGAAAATGCCGGCCAAGACACGCGCCGTACTGAACCAAATCGTGGCGGCTTTGCAGCGGACAGACTAGCGTCGTCGAGCTGCTGCCCGGAGGATGCAGTGGCCGCTCCTGCTTTGTATTGTCTCCAACGTGGAGACACAGCGCATCATTTTGACCTGTTTATCCTGATCCGGGCGATCACTACAGTTGGGTCTGTTGGCGCGACGGACCCGGTGGTTCGAAGCGCAACGCTAACGAAACCCACTGGACCGAATCATGAAACTCTACATCGCCCAAGCCACTTGCTCCCTCGCAGTCCAACTGATTGCCAATGAGCTGGGTCTGAACCCGGAACTGATTCACTACGATGTGTTCGGCAAGAGCACGTCGAACGGCGACAACTTCGCAGAGGTCAACCCTCTCGGGTATGTGCCGGTCCTCGCCCTCGACAACGACCAGGAAGACCTGCTGACCGAAACGACCATCATCACGTCGTACCTTGCGGACCAACATCCGGAAGCAGGCCTGATCCCTGCGCATGGCACGCTCGAGCGCGTGAAGCTGGATCAACTGCTCACGTTCATCGCAACGGAAATTGCGCAGAAGCACATCCCGCTGATGCGCAAGCTGCAGACGGAAGAGGGTGCGGAGTGGACTCGCAACAAGCTCGTCGTCGCATACACCACGCTGGATGAGCGTCTCGCCGATGGCCGCGCTTATCTGACCGGCGAGCAATTCACGGTGGCCGACGCGTATGTCTGGGCCACGATGTGGCACGAGCGCTCCGGCGCGCAGATTGGCCATCTGAAGAACCTCATGGCTTATATCGCACGCATCAACGCGCGTCCTTCGGCGATCAAGGCAATCAAGGACGAGACCGACATGGTCAACATCCATGAAGCCGAAAAGGCGCTCTGAGTGAAACGCTGAAGCAAGACGGGGCCGCATCCGGCCTCTAGCGTCCAACCGCTCCCCGGAAGTCGCTCATCTCCGTACGCAGGCGACCCGGTAACCGACGCGGTCATGGACGAGGTCACCGCCCGGCAGGGCCGTCACCGGTCGAAACGATGGTGAGCCTCTAACTGCCCTGCACAAAAAACCGGCAGGCCCGCCCCGATCAGCAAGACAACCCAACTATTGCCCCTGCCTATGGATCGAATAACAAACCAGTCTTAGACCTTATAGCTGTCAGCGTCCATTCTTCCTCCATCGAATCCCGATCCACACCAGATCAACCGACGGAGCAAGAACATGCAAGACATCATCGACGGCGTACTGAAGTTCCAGCGCGACGCCTTCCCCCAGCGCTCGGACCTCTTCAAGCGCCTGGCCACCAGCCAGAGCCCCAGCACCCTGTTCATCGCCTGCTCGGATAGCCGGGTGGTGCCGGAGCTGCTCACGCAGCGCGA
>NZ_JBFTND010000060.1:0-33823 GCF_056397305.1 Cupriavidus sp. 05N40 | reverse complement strand
ATGCTGTCCAGCGCCACGCCCTGCTCGTCCTCGAAGGTGAAGGTTTCGGCGACGGGCAGCGGTTCGGCCACGCCGGTGGATTCCACCAGCAGGTAGTCGAAGCGGCCTTCGCGCGCCAGCTTGCCGATCTCGGCGAGCAGGTCCTCGCGCAGCGTACAGCAGATGCAGCCGTTGGACAGCTCGATCAGGCGCTCGCCAGCCTGTGCCACCAGGCCGTCGCCGACCAGCCGGGCGTCGATGTTCACGTCCGCCAGGTCGTTGACGATCACCGCCACCCGCTTGCCTTCGCGGTTGGCGAGGATGTGGTTGAGCAGGGTGGTCTTGCCGGCACCGAGAAATCCGGACAGCACGGTGACGGGCAGGCGATCGGCCATGGCGGGAAGGCACGCCGGGAGAAGGCGCGCGTGTTATTGCAACAAAGTTGCGACTGTATCAGAAAGCGGGAGGTTCCGGGCCTTCCGGGCGCGTGGGGCGCACGAATCCTGCCGTCCCTAATGATAGGTCCGTGACTGTGACACCACAACGGCGTGTCGGGAAGCTGGCGCCCGCCCGGGCAACATGGAAGGCGGCGGGCCGCAAGCAGGGCCCCAATCGGCGCCCCAATCGGCGTCCCAAGCAAAACGGCCCGGAAAACCGGGCCGTCTGGGAGCGCGGGGGGCGGGGCCGGCTCAGTCGCCGAACAGCTTCTGGCGCAGTTCCCTGCGCTGCTGGGCTTCCAGCGAGAGCGTGGCGGTGGGGCGCGCCAGCAGGCGCGGCACGCCGATCGGCTCGCCGGTTTCCTCGCACCAGCCATAGTCGCCGGACTCGATGCGGGCCAGTGATTGCTCGACCTTCTTGAGCAGCTTGCGCTCGCGGTCGCGCGTGCGCAGTTCGAGCGCGTGTTCTTCCTCGATGGTGGCGCGGTCAGCCGGATCCGGGACGATCACCGTTTCACGCAGGTGCTCGGTGGTCTGATCGGCGTTCTTCAGGATATCGTCGCGCAGCTGCTCAAGGCGATTCTTGAAAAAGGCGAGTTGCGCCTCGTTCATGTAATCCTTGTCGCCCATCTTCAGGATTTCAGCTTCAGTCAGAAGTTTATTGCTGCTCATGGTTGCTGCTGATTCTCTTGTTGATGCGACCGGCGGCGTCTTGGTCCGCTCGGGTGCAGTGTCCTGCCGCTTGCGCGGCTCGGACGTTTCGCTCTGGCTGGCTGCAGTCTTGCTGCTTTGCGTGCCTCCCTTGGCCTCGCCCGCACCGGCGTGCACCGTGCTGCCGCGGGGAGCAGGCGCAGCCTTGGTGGGCCGCGCCTTSAGCGTCTCSGCCGCAGCGSTACCKKTYTTGCTGCGGCTTTCTTTCGTTTTCGTTGCGGCTACCATGGGACACCTCTCTTTCTCGCGTCGGTCGATGTCGGCGCGGGAGGGGTGCCCCGGGCGGAAGGCGGTCCCCGCACGAAGCACTGCGACCGCACCTGCCGGCAGCCCGCCTCATGCTGACGACGACCGCCGCCCTGCATTGCGCGGATGCCGCAACCGAGGCTGCGTAACCCGCACTAAATCCAGACTATTGTACTTGAACAAAAATTTTGGAGATATGGGGGAAAAGCGGGGGAGTTTTCCCTGAGTTCCCACCCCCCTCGCCGGAGGGGGATGGCAGGGCAGGCCTTGGGCGCCCGCCGCGGGGTCAGGCCAGGCAGGTAGCCAGGCCCTTCAGGATGGCGTCCTTGGGCAGGTCCACGCCGATGAACACCATCTTGGTGCCGGGGGTTTCGTCGCCCCATTTGGCGCCGATATCGCTGCCCATGAGCTGGTGCACGCCCTGGAACACCACCTTGCGGTCGACCGCGTCCATGTACAGCACGCCCTTGTAGCGCAACAGGTGCTCGCCGTAGACCGACAGGATGCCGGACAGGAACTCCTCCAGCTTGCCATAGTTGAACGGCTTGTCGCTGCGGAAGACGAAGGAGCCGATGCGGTCGGTGTGATGGTGATGGTGGTGGTGGTCGTGCTGGTGACCGTGGCCATGATCGTGGCCGCAATCGTCCGCGCACTGGTCGCCGTGGGCGTGGTCGTGCCCATGGTCGTGCTCGTGCTCTTCCTCCTCGGCGCGCAGGAAATCGGGGTCGATCTCCAGCTTTTCGTTCAGGTTGAAGCCGCGCAGGTCGAAGATCGTGTCGATCGGCGCCTCGCCGAAATGCGCCGTGCGCACCGGCGCGCGCGGGTTCATGTGCAGCAGGCGGTGGCGCAGATCGGCCATGTCGGCTTCCGGCACTAGGTCCGCCTTGGTGATGAAGATGGCATCGGCAAAGCCCACCTGGCGCTGCGCTTCTTCCTGCTTGTCGAGCTGCAGGTGGGCGTGCTTGGCGTCTACCAGGGTGATCACGGCGTCCAGCAGGTAGCGCTGGGCGATCTCGTCGTCCATGAAGAAGGTCTGGGCCACCGGGCCGGGGTTGGCCACGCCGGTGGTCTCGATCACCACGCGGTCGAAATCGATCTCGCCGGCGTCGCGCCGGGTCACAAGCTGCGACAGCGCGGCCACCAGGTCGCCGCGGATGGTGCAGCAGATGCAGCCGTTGCTCATCTGCACGATCTGTTCGCGGCCATCCTGCACGAGGATTTCGTTGTCGATGTTTTCTTCGCCGAACTCGTTCTCGATCACGGCGATCTTCATGCCGTGCTGCTCGCTCAGGATGCGCTTGAGCAGGGTGGTCTTGCCGCTGCCGAGGAAGCCGGTCAGGATGGTGACCGGGATCAGTTTTGACATTGTTTTCTCCGGGAAGGGAATTCCGCCTGGCCTGGCGTGCGCGGGGCCGGTGTTGTTTGGGGTGATGCCGGGGGCATGTGCGGGCAAGCGGTGCGCAAGCTCATCCGGTGCGCCCGGGTGTGCGCGCGCCGCATTCGGCGCAGACGCCGTTGACGGTGAGCTCCACGTGCTCGACGGCGAATCCGCTCGGCACGCTGGGCGCCGACTGGGCCGGCACGCCGGCGCCATCCAGGCAGAAAGTGCGGTCGCAGCGGTTGCAGTGAAAGTGGCTGTGCTGCCGGTGCACCTGGGCGCGCGCGGCCTCGTGCTCGACCAGGCTGAAGCGGAATACGCGGTCGTGGCCGGCGCGCTTTTGCGCCAGGCCCTGCTCGACCAGCCAGTCCAGCACCCGGTAGACGGTGACGCGGTCGACCGCCTCGCCGTCGGCCGGCATGCGGTCGATCACTGCCTGGTGGGTGAGCGCTTCGTCGCTTTCCATCAGGCAGGCCAGGATGCCCAGGCGCGGCTGGGTGACGCGGGCGCCCAGTTCGCGCAGGCGCTCGTGGGCGGCTTCCAGGGTGGCCGCCGCCGGCGCCATGCTTGCGGCAGGCGTGGCCAGGTTGGGGATGGGGCTGCTGCTCATGGGCCGATTTAACCATAGCCCCCGTACTGATGCAATTCAGTTGCGTCAACTGCGCTTCGGCACAGGCCGCTTCCGGTGGCTGGCCGGTCTCGCGCCGGGCTTGCCCCGGCAGCGTCCCGGGAGCGGCTATCATCGGCAGCAGCAGGCCGCGCCGCGCATCCCGGGAGGGCTTCGCGCCCGGCGGCCCGCCGCATTGCCGCGCATGAATTGACGCAGATCCGCCAGGAGACTCCGAAGATGCAGAACGATGCCAGTGCCCTGCTGTTCCCCAATTTCGAGCCGTTCCGCATGCAGGTCGGCGAGGTGACCATCGCCGGCGTGCAGGGCGGCTCGGGCCCGCCCTTGCTGCTGTTGCACGGCCATCCGCAAAGCCACCTGATCTGGCACAAGGTGGCGCCAGCGCTGGCCGACCGCTTCACCGTCATCGCCACCGACCTGCGCGGCTACGGCGCCAGCGACGCGCCCCCGGGCAGCACCGGCCACGAGAACTACAGCAAGCGCACCATGGCGCAGGACCAGGTGGACCTGATGGCCCGCCTGGGCTTCGGCAGCTTCGCGCTGTGCGCGCACGACCGCGGCGCGCGCGTGGCGCACCGCCTGTGCATGGATCATCCGGGCGCCGTCACGCGCGCCATGCTGCTCGACATTGCGCCCACGCTGGCGATGTACGAGCGCACCAGCATGGCCTTTGCCGCAGCCTACTGGCACTGGTTCTTCCTGATCCAGCCGGCGCCGTTTCCCGAAACGCTGATCAATGCCGAGCCCGAGTTCTATCTCAAGAAGCTGATGGGCCTGCGCCAGGCCGGCCCCAGTCCCTTCGTCCCCGATGCAATGGCTGCCTACATTGCCGCCATGCGCGATCCGGCCCATGTGCACGCCATGTGCGAGGACTATCGCGCCGCGGCCACGGTCGACCTGGATCACGACCGCGCCGACCGGTCCGACGGCCGCCGCGTGGCAGGCCCGCTGCGCGTGCTGTGGGGCGAGCACGGCGTGGTGGCGCGCTGCTTCGAGCCGCTCTCGCTCTGGCAGGAGGTCGCCGCCGACGTCAGCGGCGGCGAGGTGCCGTGCGGTCACTACATTCCGGAGGAAGCGCCGGAGATCCTCCTGCGTGAGATGCTGGACTTCTTCTGCTGAAGGGAGGTTGCCGCGTAAATGCAGAAGCGGTGAAGAGAGAAGCGGTGAAGTTAAGATGTGATGAAAATGTATTCCCGGGTTTTTCCGGATATTTGACACTTTTCGACATTGATAGCATTGCGCTCCGGTTGCGCGGCGGTTGCCGCGGGCCGCATACGCTGTGCCTTGCGCCATGGTCGGCGCCGCCGTTCCGGACGGGGTCGGCGGCACAGGATCGGCGGCACAGGAGCGGCGGCGCCCGACAGGGCGCGCGCCGGTCCGGCCGGGACAGCGTGGAATGGGAATGAGCCGGGTATCCAGGAGAAAAGCATGAAACGAGTTGCACAGTTTGTAGCGGCCGCGCTGGCGGTTGGCGTGATGGGCGTAAATGCGGGCGCGCAGGCGCAGGAATTCCCGGGCAACAAGCCAGTGTCTGCCGTGGTGCCGTTCGCGGCGGGCGGTCCGACCGACAAGGTCGCGCGCGAGCT
Organism: Cupriavidus sp. 05N40; assembly: GCF_056397305.1. Classification (NCBI taxonomy): domain Bacteria; kingdom Pseudomonadati; phylum Pseudomonadota; class Betaproteobacteria; order Burkholderiales; family Burkholderiaceae; genus Cupriavidus; species Cupriavidus sp. 05N40. Next base: position 28,858 of record NZ_JBFTND010000060.1, on the reverse strand, counting down.
GGTCATGATCATGTCCAAGCACCTGGGCACCACGATGGTGATCGAGAACCTCGGCGGCGCCGGCGGCACCATCGGTGCCAAGAAGGTGGCGCAGTCCAAGAACGACGGCTACACCATCCTGATCCACCATATCGGCATGTCGACGGCGCCGGCGCTGTACCGCAACCTCGGTTTCGATCCCCTCAAGGATTTCGAAATGGTGGGCGAGATCGCTGACGTGCCGATGGTGATGGTCGGCAACAAGACCCTGCCGCCGAGCAACTTCAAGGACCTGCTGCCGTACATCAAGGCCAATTCGGCCAAGCTGTCGCTGGCCAACGCCGGCATCGGCTCGGCCTCGCACCTGTGCGGCCTGCTGTTCCAGAGCGCGATCCAGACCGAGCTGACCACGGTGCCCTACAAGGGCACGGCGCCGGCGCTGACCGACATCCTGGGTGGCCAGGTCAACCTGATGTGCGACCAGACCACCAATATCGCCGGCCAGCTCAAGGCAGGCGCGCTCAAGCCCTACGCCGCCATGCAGAGCCGCCGCGTGGAAGCCTTCAAGGACATCCCGACCGCGGCCGAGCAAGGCCTGCCGGGCGTGGAAGTGAAGATCTGGCACGCCATGTACGCGCCCAAGGGCACGCCCAAGCCGGTGGTGGACAAGCTGTCCGCCGCGCTGCAGAAGGCCGTGACCGACCCGACCTTCCGCGCCAAGATGGCCGAACTGGGTGCGGAAGCCGTGCCTGCCCCGCGCGCCACGCCGGATTCGCTGAAGACGCTCCTGACGGCCGAAATCAACAAGTGGACCCCGGTCATCAAGAAGGCCGGTGTCTATGCCGACTGATCTCGCGGCGCGATCCGGCGAGACCAGGCGCTGAATCCAGCGCCGGATGATGAAAAGGCCACGCGTGAGCGTGGCCTTTTTGCTTGCCGCTTCGCGCGGCCATCCGCCCGCCGCTTGGCGGCACCGCGGGTGTCTCGTCTATATTGGTCTGGTGCCCGTGCCCGGCAGGCGGCCCGGGTGGCACGGCCCGCACGGCGGCTCTTGAATTCGTGGGCACCCGTCGCCAAGTAGCCTCCAGGCATATTCACGCGAAGGCATCATGGAACAGTATCACGGCACTACCATCGTCAGCGTCCGGCGCGGCAACCAGGTTGCGCTGGGCGGTGACGGCCAGGTCACTCTGGGCAATATCGTGATGAAGGGCACCGCCCGCAAGGTGCGCCGCATCTACAACGGCAAGGTCCTGGTCGGCTTCGCCGGCAGCACCGCCGATGCGTTCTCGCTGCTCGACCGCTTCGAGGCCAAGCTGGAGAAATACCAGGGCAACCTGACCCGCGCCGCCGTCGATCTCGCCAAGGACTGGCGCTCGGACCGCGCGCTGCGCCGGCTCGAGGCCATGCTGATCACCGCCGACCGCGACACCACGCTGGTCATCACCGGCAACGGCGACGTGCTCGACCCCGAGGGCGGCATCGCCGCGATCGGCTCGGGCGGCGCCTATGCCCAGTCGGCCGCCAAGGCGCTGGTGGAGAACACCGAACTGGCCCCCAGGGATATCGTTGAAAAGTCGCTGGGCATCGCCGGCGAGCTCTGCATCTACACCAATACCAATTTCGTCATCGAGACGCTGGAATAAGCGTCGGCCGGCCGCGCTGCCCGCAGGCGCGCGCCGGTCCGTCCCTTCTTGAACGGATACCATGTCGCATACCATGACCCCGTCGGAAATCGTTTCCGAACTCGACAAGCACATCATCGGCCAGGACAAGGCCAAGAAGGCGGTGGCGGTCGCGCTGCGAAACCGCTGGCGCCGCCAGCAGGTGGAAGAGCCCCTGCGCCAGGAAATCACCCCGAAGAACATCCTCATGATCGGGCCGACCGGCGTGGGCAAGACCGAGATCGCGCGCCGCCTGGCCAAGCTGGCCGACGCGCCCTTCATCAAGATCGAGGCGACCAAGTTCACCGAGGTGGGCTATGTCGGCCGCGACGTCGACACCATCGTGCGCGATCTCGCCGAGATGGCAGTCAAGCAGGCGCGCGAATCCGAAATGAAGAAGGTGCGCACCAAGGCAGAGGAATCCGCCGAGGACCGCCTGCTCGACGTGCTGCTGCCGCCGCCGCGCGACATCGGCTTCAACCAGCCCGAGGAAAAGGATTCCAACACCCGCCAGGTGTTCCGCAAGAAGCTGCGCGAAGGCCAGCTCGACGACAAGGAAATCGAGCTCGAGGTTTCCGCCGGCGCCCCCAGCATGGACATCATGGGTCCTCCGGGCATGGAAGACATGACCGAGCAGATCCGCACGATGTTCGCCGGGCTCGGCCAGGGCAAGAAAGCGCGCCGCAAGATGAAGGTGCACGAAGCGTTCAAGCTGCTGATCGACGAGGAAGCGTCCAAGCTGCTCAACGACGAAGAGGTCAAGCACAAGGCGGTGGCCAACGTCGAGCAGAACGGCATCGTGTTCCTGGACGAGATCGACAAGATCGCCAGCCGCAGCGAAGTCGGCGGCGGCGAGGTCTCGCGGCAGGGCGTGCAGCGCGACCTGCTGCCGCTGGTCGAAGGCACGACGGTCAACACCAAGTACGGCATGATCAAGACCGATCACATCCTGTTCATTGCCTCCGGCGCCTTCCACCTCTCCAAGCCCAGCGACCTGATCCCGGAACTGCAGGGCCGCTTCCCGATCCGCGTCGAGCTGGAATCGCTGTCGGTATCCGATTTCGAAGCCATCCTGACGCAGACCGACGCCAGCCTGACCAAGCAATACCAGGCGCTGCTCGCCACCGAGCAGGTCCAGCTGGTGTTCGCGCCGGACGGCATCCGCCGCCTCGCGGAGATCGCCTTCTCGGTCAACGAAAAGGTCGAGAACATCGGTGCGCGCCGCCTCTACACGGTGATGGAGCGGCTGCTGGAAGATCTGTCCTTCCACGCCACCAGGTCGTCCGGCGAGACGGTCACCATCAACGCGGCCTACGTGGACGAGCGCCTCGGCGACCTGGCCGGCAACGAAGACCTGTCGCGCTACGTGCTGTAAGCCATGGTTCCGGCCATCGAGGCCGGCGATCGCCCCGCGCGGGACCTGTGTCCGCGCGGGGCGATCTGCATTCGGGCCTAGTGCGCGTGCCCGGCATGCCCGGACGCGGCGGGGGCCACGACCTCGAGTTCCGCCGCCGGCGTCTTCAGCTCATGCAGGCTCTGCCCCTCGGCCGGCACCTGCGTCCACGCCGCGCTCCCGTCCTCGCATTCMTGCAGCACCGGGAAATACAGCTTGCCCGCCTGCTCGGGCAGCTTCATCAGCATCACGAACTCATCGAAATGCGCGTCGGCCAGCGAGCCGCCGAACCAGCGCACCGTGCGCACGTCCTCGGTCACGGTCTTGCCGTGGGAGCTGCGGGGCCTGGCCAGCGCGGCGCGCTTGATCTCTAGCTGCCAGCCTGCCTTGGGCTGCGGGTGCGCGCCCTGCACGCTCTCGGGAATGGTCACCGTGATGGCCCTTGTCGCGCTGCCGTTGCAGCCATGGCCCACCATCAGCGCGCCCTTGAAATAGCTGCCGGCGGCAGCGCTCTTCTGCTCGAACACGATATGGGCGAAGGCGGGGGAGGCCGCGCTCGCGGCGAGCGCGGCAAGCACGACGGCAGCTGCGGGCAACAGGCGGGATGCGGTCATCTGGTTCTCCTTGGAAGCGCAACAGTCTAGCGCCAATGGTACGCCCCGCCCCTGCGGCGCCGGGACGCAGGGCCCCGCGAGGCAGGTTGCACCATGTGTGGGAATTGTCTGACGAGGCTTTCGGAGCCGCACGCCTGCTTGCGGGCGGTGCCGCTGCGTAATCTTGTTCATACGGTGTGGGCAAGAGCGGACCGCCGGCGGCCAGAGCCAGCGGCAGGACGCCATCCACGATATCCCGCCACTGAAAAGGAGCATGACATGATGAWGAAATGGCTGATTGCAGTAGCGTGTTCGATGATGGTTGCAGCCCCGGCTGGCTACGCGCTGGCACAGGGTGCGCCGGGATCGAAGGCTGACTACGACGCCGCCGTGAAGACGGCAAATGCCAACTACAAGGCCGCGCGGGCCCAGTGCGACAGCCTCAGGGACAACGCCAAGGACGTGTGCGTGAAGGAAGCCAAGCGCGACCAGGACGTTGCCAAGGCCAACGCCGAAGCCACGCGCGACGGCACCGCCAAGGCGCGCGCCAAGGCCGAGAAGACCAAGGCCGACAGCGACTACGACGTCGCCAAGGAAAAGTGCGACGACCAGAAGGGCAACAACAAGGACGTATGCGTGAAGGAAGCCAAGGCCGCGCACGAGCAGGCCCTGGGCGTGGCCAAGGTCGACAAGGCCGCCGCCACCGGCACCAGCACCGACGTGGCCGAAGCGCGCCGCGATGCCAAGAAGGACACCGTGGACGCCTCCTACAAGGCCGACAAGGAAAAGTGCGATGCCATGTCGGGCGATGCCAAGGACAGGTGCCAGGCCAACGTGAAGACCAAGTACGCCAAGTAAGCGTGAATCAAGCGTGAAAGGTGACCGGCCCGCGCCCGCGGGCCGGTCACGCGGATCGGGCCTGTCCGGAGCGATCCGCGACGATGCGCAAGGTACGCGTATCCACTGCATATCCACTGCATCCACGACCACATCCACGACCAAGGAGCACACATGAACTGGGATCAGATCGAAGGCAAGTGGGACCAGGCCAAGGGCAAGATCAAGGAAAAGTGGGGCGAGCTCACCGACGACGACCTCACGCGGATCCACGGCAAGCGTGACCAGCTTGCCGGCCGCATCCAGGAACGGTACGGATATACCAAGGAACGTGTCGAGGAAGAAATGAAGGCATGGGAGCGTGACACGCGCTGGTAAGGACGGTAAGCATTGGTAAGCGCACTGGCACGCACTGCCATGTGATGCCAAAGTGGCGGCCGGCTCGATCGAACGATCGCAGCCGGCCGGTTGCCGCCCCCGCCGCACTCCCGCCCGGATATCCGCCGGCGGGCTTTCCCACGATGCGTGTGGCGATGCGGGCAGCGTCCATGGCCTCTGCGCCGGCCCGCCCAAGGGCCGCATGCCACTGCTGCAGGCCGGTCTTCATCAACCAGAGAAATCCACCAGGCAGGAGGACCGAAATGAAACGCGAGCTACTGTCCTACTTCGCAGTGCTGGGCGGCATCGCTGCCGCGACCCTGTTCCTGTGCGCACGTCCCGATGCCGCGCCGGCCCCCCGCGCGGCGGCRCAGCCCGCGGCGCTGCGGCACGCCGTCATGGCACGCGCCGAGGCAACGCCGCCGGCCGCCGAACTGGCGGTGCAGGCCGGGGACCTCGGCTCGCGCGCCGACCGCCATGCCAGCGACGCGCTGCGCCTGGCGCAGCAGCCGGCGCGGGACGAAGACCTCGAGTGGGATTACGTGCAGCTGCGCCTGTGAGCGCAGCGGGCGCACCGCCAGGGATTCCCGGCGGCGCGCCCGCGCCACGCTAGCGCGAGACGGGCCGCTTGCCCAGCTTGCGCTGCAAGGTGCGCCGGTGCATGTTGAGCGCGCGCGCGGTGGCCGAGATATTGCCGTCGTGCTCGGCCAGCACGCGCTGGATATGCTCCCACTCCAGGCGCGCCACCGATAGCGGCACGGGCTCTTCCATKGCGGCTTCGGCCGCGTCCTCCGATACCCCCGCCATCAGCGCGGTCAGGATCGAATCCACATTGGCCGGCTTGGCCAGGTACTCGTCGGCGCCATGCTTGACCGCCGCCACCGCGGTGGCGATGCTGGCGTAGCCCGTCAGCACCAGGATCCGCGCATCGGGCAGCGCAGCCCGCAGCGGGCCGACCAGGTGCAGGCCCGATTCCGCCGGCGCGGTGCTGCCGGCCTCGGGCGGCGCGCTCAGGTGCAGGTCCAGGGTGATGTAGGCGAACGGCGTCTGCGCGGCCAGCGCCAGCGCCTGCTCGCGGTTGTGCGCGATCTGCACCGCATAGCCGCGGCGGGTCAGCGCGCGCGCCAGCGCGCCGGCGAACACGGCATCGTCGTCGACGACCAGGAAGGGCGCGGCATTGCCGGGACCGGTCGGCTCGGCGGCGGCGGAATCGTGGGAAGCGTCGGTCATGGCTGGGTCGTTGTCATGGGTGAGGCAATCGGAGGGACATCCTGCGGCGCGGCGGCCGGCTCGGGCAAGTGCAGCTCGGCTACGGTGCCGCCCTGGTGATGGTCGTGCCAGGCCAGCCAGCCGCCCATCTGCAGCGCTGCGCTCTGCGCCAGGTAGGCGCCGATGCCCTGGCCGCCGTGCATGCTGGTCATCGGTGCTTCGCCCAGCCGCGCGCGCTGCGCGGGCGGGATGCCGAGGCCACGGTCGGTGACGCGGAAGGTCAGCGTGGGCTGCTCGCCCTCGTCTTCCAGCGCAATGGCCAGCCGCAGCGGCACCTGCTCGTGGCCGGCGGCCAGCTGGCTGCGCGCGGCGTTGTCCAGCAGGATGGTCAGGATCTGGCCGACGCGGGCGGCTTCCACCGGCTGCGCGGCAGCCTCGCCGACGACGCTGGCCTCCAGGCGCGCGTGCGGGTGGCGCAGCTGCCAGCGCTCCACGAAGCCGTCCAGCCATGCGTCCACGCGCTGGGGCGCGGCGGTCTCGTGGTCGTCGCGCAGGCGCGCCAGGATCGACTTGCACAGCTCGAGCTGCTGCTCCATGGTCTGCAGGTCGGGCAGGTAGGCGCCGATCCGGGTGACGCCGAGCCGGGCGTCCGCGGCATCGGCGCGCAGCTCGCCCGCGATCACGGCCAGCGTGGCCAGCGGCGTGYCGATCTCGTGGGCCACCGCCGCGGCCTGGTCGTTGAGCGCCTCGATGCGCGCGTCGCGCAGCAACTGCTCGCGCGCAAGGTTCAGCTCGGCATCGCGCTGGCGCAGCACGTTGGACAGGCGCGCCACGAACACCGCGATCATGGTCGCGCTGACCACGAAATTGAGCCACATTCCGGCCAGGTGATAGTTGATGGCGTTGTCCGGGTTGTACAGGTTCAGCGGCACGTACTCGACCAGCATCAGGCTGTAACAGGCCATCGCGTAGAAGGCCAGCACCACCACGTGGCGCCACGGCAGGATGGCCGCGGCGATGGCCAGTCCGGGCAGGTAGAAGGAGACGAAGGGGTTGGTCGCGCCACCGGTGAAGAACAGCGCGGCCGACAGCGCGGTCAGGTCGACCAGCAACTGCCCCATCAGCTCGGCGTCGCCGGGCCGCGCGCCGCGCCCGCGCTGCTGGCGCAGGCGCAGGCCGGTCAGCAGGTTGAACAGCGTCTGCAGCGTGAGGATGGCCAGCAGCGGGCTGTAGGGCAGGATCACGCCTGCCACCGCCTCGCACGACACCAGCAGCAGGGCCTGGCCGCCCAGCAGGGCCCAGCGCAGCCAGAACAGGCGGCGCAGGCTCACCAGGTTGTGGCGCAGGGGGCCGGGTCGGGGAGTGGCCGGGCCGGTCGGCACGGCGGCAGTGGATTCCATGCCGCGAGTTTAACAACGACGCAGGGCCGGCCTGCGCTGTGCGACACCTTGCCGCATTGGCCCGCTGCGGGCCCGCTGCCAGACTGCCCGGTTACGTGCCGCCATCGTCGCCATCGCCATCGCCATCGCCATCGCCGCGGGCATGGTCTAATGATCCGTTTGCAGTCCAATACCCGTTCAGTGGAGATGATTCCCATGCAAGCCAGATTCCTCGCGGCCGTGCCCGCCGCCCTGCTCGCCGCGCTGTGCTCGGGCGCGGCCTTCGCGCAGGTCGATGTCAGCAACGCCTGGGCGCGCGGCACGGTGCCCGCGCAAACCGCCACCGGCGTTTTCATGACCTTGCATGCGCACGAGCCGGCCAAGCTGGTCGGCGTGAGCACGCCGGCCGCGGCCACCGCCGAAGTCCATGAGATGAAGATGGACGGCAATGTGATGCGCATGCGCGCGGTGGGGGCGCTGGACCTGCCCCGCATGCAGGACGTGGAACTCAAGCCGGGTGGCTACCACGTGATGCTGATGGGCCTCAAGGCGCCGCTGAAGAAGGGCGATACCGTGCCGCTGACGCTCAAGATCGAGCAGGGCGGCAAGGTCATCGAGCAGAAGGTCGACGCCGAAGTGCGCGACCTGGCTGCAGGCGCCCCCGCCGCCGGTGCGCACGCCGAGCACAAGCACTGAGGCCTGGCGCCCGGGGGGCCGGGCGCCGCGGCGTCAGCGCCGCAGGCTGATGGCGTCGCCAGGCTCATCGCCGGCCGCGACCGCCGTCACCCGCTCGCGCAGCCAGGTATGGCCGGGATCGGCCTCGGTGCGGTCATGCCAGATCAGGGTAAAGGCAAAGCCCGGGAGCGCGAAGGGCGGTTCGAACACCGCGAAGCGCGCATCTTCCTCGAAGGCGGCCAGGCTGCGGCGCGCCGTGGTCAGGACCAGGTTGGTGCCGGCAATCAGCGCCGGCGCCACGCTCCAGTGAGGCAGCACGCAAGCGATCTTGCGCCGCCCGCCGATCTTGGCCACGGCGGCGTCGATGGCGTCCACGCGCTCGCTGTGGGTTGCCACCAGCACATGCGAGCGGGCCAGGTAAGCCACCTGGTCCAGCTTGCCCGGGCCGCGCACCGTCGCCGCATCCACCATGCAGGCATAAGACTCATCGAACAGCGCCGCGCCGCGCACGCCTTCGGGCAGTTGCTCGAACACGCCCAGCGCCAGGTCGATCTCGCCGTCCGCCACCTTGGCCACCATGCTTTCGCGGCTGGCCTGGGTGACGACCAGGTCGATGCCGGGCGCGGCCTTGCGCACCGCGCGCAGCAGCCCGGGCAGCAGCGCCATCGCACCGTAGTCGGACATTGCCAGGCGGAAGCTGCGGCGCGCCGTGGCCGGCTGGAAACCCGACGGCCCCAGCAGGATGCGCACCTGCGCCAGCGCCTCGGCCAGCGGCCCGGCCAGTTCGTGGGCGCGCGCGCTGGGCACCAGTCCGCCCTGGCCGCGCACCAGCAGCGGATCGTCCAGCAACTGGCGCAGGCGGCCCAGCGCATGGCTGACGGCCGGCTGGCTCAGGTGCAGCCGCAGGGCGGCGCGGGAAATATGTCGTTCGGCCAGCAGGGCTTCCAGCACCACCAGCAGGTTCAGGTCGATTGCACGTAGATCATTCATGGGGCGAATATTAACCGTATGAATCGAGAATTGGAAATTCGCCGTGCAATATTTCACACTGAGACATCGAATCGAAGCCGAGGGAGAGATGCGATGTCCAGTCTCAATGCCGTGCCGCCGCTAGCCGCCGGCCTGTTTCCTGTCCTGGTGGCCGTGGCCGCCGGGGCGGTCATCCCGTTCCAGGCCGGCGCCAATGCGATGCTGGGCCGCAGCCTCGGACATCCGCTGTGGGCGACCGTGGCCTCGCTGCTGGTCAGCCTGGCGGTGGTGCTGCCGGTGCTGCCTTGCTCAAGGCGCCCTTGCCGGCGCTGGCGCCCGCCGCGCGCGGCCCGGCCTGGATGTGGGCCGGCGGCGTGGCGGGGGTGTTCTATATCACGGCGGCGCTGATCCTGGCGCCGCGCCTGGGCGCGGGGGGCTTTCTCGCCGCCGTGGTGGCGGGGCAGATGGTGGCGGCGCTGGTGATGGACCAGTTCGGGGTGGCCGGCTTCGCCGTGCGCGCGCTCACACCGGGGCGGGCCGCCGGCGCGCTGCTGGTGGTGCTGGGGATGGCGCTGATGCAGTATGCGGGCAGCCCGGCCGCCGACCGCGTGACGCAGCCGGCCGGCTGATCAGCCGGCGTCGGCGGCTTTGCGGCGCCGGGCCAGGCAATCCGGGCACAGGCAATGGTGGCCGGGCACGATGCGCCGTGCCGGCAGCAGTGGCTCGCTGGCGCACCAGCACTGCGGCAGGCCGGCCGCGTAGCCGCACACGAAGCTCGCACCGCAGGCGCTGCAGTGCTCGACCGGGCGCAACTGGCCGGTGAGCACGGTGGCGGGGTCGCTCATGGCCGGGAGCCCGGCTCGTCGGGCTCGTCCTCGCGGCCCAGCCGGCTCATGGCGGTGCGCATCAGGCGCATCTGCGCCGAAAAATTGGTGCAGGCGTCGCAAATGGCAAGGTGAGCCCGCATGCGCACGCGCTCGATCCAGCTCAGCGGGCGGTCCATGCCTTCCATCGTCAGGCGGTGGATTTCGCGGCAGTTCGGCAGCAGGGGATCGCGGGGTGGCGTATCTGGCATCTCAGTCTCGGTCGGTCAGGCCTTGTGCCCGAACCAGTTCAGCTCCAGGCATTCGCGCAGGCGCATGCGGGCACGGTAGAGCATGACCCAGGCATTGGTCGTGGTGATGCCCAGTTCCTGACAGATTTCCTCGGTTTCCAGCTCCAGCCATTCCCGCATCATGAAGATGCGGCCGATTTTGGCCGGCAGCTTGTCGACGCACAGCTGCAGGATCTCGAAGAACTCGCGCCGCTCCAGTGTGCGGTCCGGGTTGCCCCAGTCGGAGGGCGGCGTGTGATAGTGGCCATTCTTGGTGAACAGGGCGTCCATGGCGTCGACGTCCGACTGCGCTTCGCCATCGTCGTCGCCGCCAAGCGCCAGGCGCACCTCGCGCCGGCCGCTGCGCAGGGTGTCGATGATCTTGTGCTTGAGGATGCCGATCAGGTAGGTCTTGAGCGCCGACTGGCCGGAAAAGCGCTCGGGGTGCTCGAGCGCGGCCACCAGGGTGTCGGACACGGTATCCTCGGCCAGTGCCTCGTCGCGCAGCTGCAGGCGCGCGAAGCGCAGCAGGTGGGGACGCAGGGCATTGAGTTCGTCCGGGTGCAGGCTCATGGTTGTCTTGCCGCTGTTCTTGTGTGGCGTGGTGCTCGCGCGGCCGTCGGACTGTTGCGCAGAGGGAACGCCATGGTGCACCGCAGGACGCATGCACCGGCCTTGCACCCCCGCAGTGCCCCCGTTGGTTCGCGTGCGCCCCGGTTTCTTGTAAAATCGGCGCCTGCCGCGGCCGGAGGTGGCTTGTTCGGGGCAAAAAGCCCGGAAACACTTGCCTGCCGCAGGTCAGAATCGCCATGATACCTGTTGAATCTCACGGATGTCCCTTGCCATGAACGCCGACACCCCTGGGCCTGCCGCAACCGCGGTGGCCGCCATTGCCCCAGCCCTCAAGGCCGAAATCCTCGCCGAGGCGCTGCCCTATATCCGTAAGTTTCACGGCAAGACCATCGTGGTCAAGTACGGCGGCAACGCCATGACCGAGGAAAAGCTCAAGCACGGCTTCGCGCGCGACGTGATCCTGCTCAAGCTGGTCGGCATGAACCCCGTGGTGGTCCACGGCGGTGGCCCGCAGATCGACGAGGCCCTGAAGAAGGTCGGCAAGGTCGGCACATTCATCCAGGGCATGCGCGTCACCGACGAAGAGACCATGGAAGTGGTCGAATGGGTGCTGGGCGGCGAAGTCCAGCAGGACATCGTCATGCTGATCAACCAGTACGGCGGCCAGGCCGTGGGCCTGACCGGCAAGGACGGCGGCCTGATCCGCGCCAAGCGCCTGAAGATGCCGGACCGCGAGAACCCGGGTGCCTTCATCGACATCGGCTACGTGGGCGATATCGAGGCCATCAACCCGGCCGTGGTCAAGGCGCTGCAGGACGACGCCTTCATCCCGGTGATCTCGCCGATCGGTTTCTCCGACGACGGCCAGGCCTACAACATCAACGCCGACGTGGTGGCTGGCAAGATGGCCGAGATCCTCAAGGCCGAGAAGCTGGTCATGATGACCAACATCCCGGGCGTGATGGACAAGGCCGGCAACCTGCTGACCGACCTGTCGGCGCGCGAGATCGAGGAACTGTTCGCGGACGGCACCATCTCCGGCGGCATGCTGCCGAAGATCTCGTCGGCGTTGGACGCGGCCAAGAGCGGCGTCAATTCGGTGCACATCGTCGACGGCCGCATCGAACACTCGCTGCTGCTCGAAATCCTGACCGAACAGGCGTTCGGCACCATGATCCGCTCGCACTAGAGCGGCGTCCCCAGGCAGCGCGCGCCGCGCGCTGCCAACCCGGTCTCTCTCTCCTTCCCGCGTGCCAACACCAACACCGCCCCCGCGCCGAAGCCTGCGCGGTGCGCGCCGACGCCGCCCCGCGGGCGACAATTCCGGCCGCACCGTCTGGTTGTTCGACCTCGACAACACGCTGCACGACGCCTCGCACGCGATCTTTCCCGCCATCAACCAGTTAATGACGGCGTACGTGGCGCGCGTGATCGGCTGCGACGAGGCCACCGCCAGCGAGGTGCGCGTAAAGTACTGGCAGCGCTACGGTGCCACGCTGCTCGGCATGATCCGCCACCATGGCGTGGACCCGGCCGACTTCCTGCGCGCCGCGCACGACTTCCCGGAACTGGCGCAGATGGTGCGCGTGCGGCGCGGCCTGGTCGCGCACCTGCGCCGGCTGCCCGGGCGCAAGATCCTGGTGACCAATGCACCTGCCGAATACGCGCGCGCGGTGATGCGCGTGGCCGGCATCCGGCACTGCTTCGAGCGCGTGGTCGCGGTCGAGGACATGTGGGTGCACGGCCACCTGCGGCCCAAGCCGGACCGCCGCATGCTGCGCCGGCTGCTGGCCCAGGAGGGCGTGGCGCCGCACCGCGCGGTGCTGGTGGAAGACACGCTGTCCCATCTCAAGCGCTACGCCGGCACGGGCATCCGCACCGCATGGGTGACGGGCTACCTGCGCACGCTGGCGCCGTCGCGCCCCCATGATGTGCCGCTGCCGGCGGGCGCCGCGGTGGCGGGCGCGAGCGGCGATGCCGTGCTGCGCAGCACGCTGGATGCCGAGGACCGCCGGCACGCCGGCCATGCCGCGCAGGAGCGCAGCGTGACGCTGGTGGCGGCCGAGACGCAGGACCCGCCGGCCGCCTCCGTGGCGGGCACGAGCGCGCCGCAGGCGCAGCCGGCTTCGCTGCCGCGCGTGCGCGCGCGCATCGTAAATCGTCCCGGCTATGTGAACGTAAAAGTACAATCCATGCATCAACTCAAACAAAGAATGCGGGGAATCGGGTCATGATGCAGAGCAACGGGCGCCCGTCGGGCGCCGCTTCGAGCGCCGCTCCGGGCGCCTCCGCAGTCGCCGGCGGGCCAGGCGCGGGCGCCGACGGGGCGCCGGCACGCAAGCGCCCGCGTCCGGGCGAGCGGCGGGTGCAGATCCTGCAGACACTGGCCGGCATGCTGGAAGTGCCGCGCGGCGAGAAGATCACCACCGCGGCGCTGGCCGCCAAGCTTAGCGTCTCCGAGGCGGCGCTGTACCGCCACTTCGCCAGCAAGGCGCAGATGTTCGAAGGCCTGATCGGCTTTATCGAGCAGACCGTGTTCGGCCTGATCAACCAGATCACCACGCAGGAAGAGCACGGCCTGCGCCAGGCGCACGCCATCGTGCGCATGCTGCTTTCCTTCGCCGAGAAGAATCCCGGCATGACGCGCGTGCTGACCGGCGAGGCCCTGGTTGGCGAGCACGATCGCCTGCAGGAACGCATCAACCAGGTGGTCGACCGCATCGAAGCCTCGCTGCGGCAGTGCCTGAAGGTCGCCATCAGCCAGGGCGCTTTCCCGGCGGACGCCGACGTATCGGTGCGCGCCGCGCTGATCATGGCCGCCGTGCAGGGCCACTGGCACCGCTACGCCAAGAGCGGCTTCCGCAAGCTGCCGAGCGAGAACGCCGAAGCGCAGCTGCGCGTGCTGCTGGGCTGAGCCGCCTGCGGCTTCCCGTTTTTCCCGCCGCATCTTCCTGCATCTTCCTGCATCTTCAGGCACCTGGGCACCTGGATGCCCCGCACTCATTCCACGAGTGCGGGCGCGCCATGCCGCGCGCGCCCGGCCCGCTCCAGCCAGCGCCGCAGGCTGGCGCCGAGCGTACCGGCGGCGAGCAGCGGCAGGCCGATCCACAGGCATTCGAGCCAGAAGCGCGCAGCGCCGAACAGACCCGGCGGCGACAGCGGCAGCGGCCGCCAGRGCAGAGTCACGCGCTGGCTCGTGAGCGGGAAGAACAGCGCGGCGCCGATGCCGCGGTCCATGAGCAGGTCCAGCATGGGGTGCGACACGGCGCTTGCCGCCACGAACAGGAATGAGATTCCGCGCCGCCAGCCGCAGCGCCGCGCCGCCAGCGCGGCCAGCAGGCCGAGCGCCAGCGCGAAACCGATCGAGTGCGTCAGGCCGCGGTGGCCGAACACCGTGTCGTAGCGCACGCCGGCATACCAGACGTTGAGCATGTCCAGGTCCGGCAGCACGCTCGCGGCGACGCCCGCGAGCAGCAGGCCGGCCGGCACGCGGCGCGTGCCGAGGCCGGCCGCCAGGGCCAGCGGCGGGGCGCAATGCAGATAGGTGGGCATGGCATGGTCTCCTTGCTCAGGCTTGCCCGGCGGGTGCTTCGGCGGGGGCCTCGGGCTTGTCGCGCAACGGCTGCCAGGCCGCGCCGGCCGCGTACCAGTCGATGCGGCGGGTCAGCACCATGATGGCCGCCAGGATCACGAACAGCAGCAGCGAACCGAGCATCAGCGCATTGTCCTCCGACAGCAGCAGCCCGTAGAGCGCGCCGTACARCACGGTCAGGAGCACCGCGAACGCCAGCCCGCGCCGCCAGCTCTGCAGCACGAAGGACAGGTAGAAACCGAGCAGCCCGATGCAGGCGGTGCTGGCGGCCAGGTAGGCCAGCGCGAAGGCGATATGCTCGGACAGGCTCAGCAGCAGCAGGAAGAACACCGCCAGCGCCAGGCCCACCAGCAGGTACTGGATCGGATGGATGCGCAGGCGCTTGACCAGCTCGAACATGAAGAAGCCGGCAAAGGTCAGCAGCACGAACAGCGAGCCGTACTTTACCGCGCGCTCGACTTGCAGGTAGACGTTGACCGGCTCGATCAGCGTCACCGAGACCGTCTCCAGCATGCCGTCGCCGGAGCCGGCGAGCTGGTTGCGCACGCGCGTGTTGTACGCGGTCACGCTCCAGTTGCTGCGAAAGCCCCCGGCGTCCACGCTGCGCGTGCGCGGCAGGAAGGTGCCGTCGAAGCTCGGGTGCGGCCACGCCGACGCCAGCGAGATATCGTTCTGGTCGGCCACCGGCGCGAAGGCCAGCGACTGCGCGCCCAGCAGCGGCAGCGTCAGCGAGAACGGGACCACGCGCCGCGTGCCGGTCGCGCCGGTTGCGCCGTCGAGGCTGGAGGCGGTCCTGGCCGCGATCTCCGGCGCAGGCTTGGGCGCGGGCAGGTCGATATCGGCGTGCAGGCCCTGCGGCAGGTTCTTCAGCCCCGCGCCTTGTTCGAGCTTGAGGCGCTTGCCGTCGAGCTCGAGCGTGGGCGTCGCCATCAGCCCGCGGGTGTCGCCGAGGCCGATCGCCACGAACGGCTGTCCCGGCTCGAAGCTCACATGCCCCGCCGAGCGCGGCAGCTCGCCGGCATCGGGCAGGGCGATGGTGCCTTGCCAGCGGCTCTGCAGCTCGTACACCAGCACCTTGTGGATGCCGCGGTAGCGCTCGTTCGGCGTGATGTCGCCGCTCACGCGCAGCGTGGCGGGGAACACCAGCATCTGCTTTTCCTCCGCCTGCAGCACGGTGGCATTGGGCTGCTTGGGGTCGCTACGGTCCGCCACGCGCGTGACTTCCTTGTACGGCAGCACCAGCACCGGGCCGGTCAGGGTTTGCGGGCCGGCGTAGCTCTGCCAGACGCYGCGCACCGCCTGGTCGCGGTATTGCCTGCGGTCCTGCACGGTGTTGTCGACCAGGTGCAGGGGAATCAGGATCAGCAGCACCAGCAGGGCGGTGATGGCGGACTTGAAGAACAGGATGCGGTTCATGGCGGCAAGCGCGAGAGTCAGGATGACGCCAAGCTTAGGACCGCCGTGTGAGGTGCCGAGGAAGCCTGTGTGAAGCGAGTGTGTGGCGAATGTGGCGGTGCCGCGGGCGCGCCCGCCGTGCTATGCCGCCGGCAAGGTCAGCGTGGCACAGGCCCCGCCTTGCGCGCGGTTGGCCAGTGCGATCCCGCCGTGGTGCAGCGTGGCGATCTCGCGCACGAAGCACAGGCCCAGCCCGGTGCTCTTGTCCTGCCCGCCGGGGCGCGGCAGCGAGTAGAACCGCTCGAACAGGCGCGGCAGCGCATAGTCCGGGATGCCCGGGCCCTGGTCGGCCACGTGCACGGCGACGGTGTCGCCGGTCTGCTCCACCGACACGGCCACGGTGCTCTGCGCGGGGGCGAAGTCGAGTGCGTTCTCCAGCAGGTTGGCCAGTGCCTGGTGCAGCAGGAACGGATCGCCCTCCACGACCGCATCGGACTGTGCGGGCAGCAGGTGCAGCGACAGTTCGCGCTGGCGCGCGCGTGGCTCCAGCTCCAGCAGCAGTTGCCCGATCAGCGGCAGCAGCGCCACGCGCTCGCGCGTCTCCAGGCGCTGGCATTGTTCCAGCGCGGCCAGCGCCAGCAGTTTGCGGATCATCTGCTCGAGGCGCTGGGCCTGGCGGCGGATATTGGCGACGAAGCGGCCGCGGTCCGCCGCGCTCATGTCCTCCTGCAACAATTCGGCCGCGCCGCTGATGGCCGCCAGCGGGCTCTTCATCTCGTGCGTGAGGGTGTGGATGTAGTGCTCGACGTACTGCTTGTCCTCCAGCCGCAGGCGCATGCTTTCCACCGAGCGGCCGAGCTCGGCCAGCTCGCTGGCGCCGCGCAGCGGCATCTCGGCGCGCTCGCCCGCGGCCACCGAACGCGCGTATCGCTGCAGGCGGCGCAGGCCGTGCACCAGCCACAGCGTGCARGCCAGGCCGATGACGAAGGCGCCGCCCATCAGCAACAGGCCGTTGAGCAGGATCTTGCGCTGGCTGCGCTCGATGAACGGCGCCATGGTGACGTTCGGCTTGGCCACCGTCAGCACGCCGATGATCTTGTCGCCGTCGCGGATCGGCGCGGCCACGTGCATGACCGTGCTGGCGTCGTCGTCCGGGTTGGCGCGCGTGCTGCGCGCACCGTATTCGCCGCGCAAGGTGCGGTAGACATCGTTCCAGCGCGAGTAGTCCGCGCCCACGGCGGCATCGCCGGAATCGAAACGCACGATGCCGCCGGCGTCCGTGATGTAGATGCGATAGCCCACCGCGTCCTTGTGCATGCCCCACACGTTGGCGTCGACCTTGTCCTCGCGCAGGCGCGCCATGCGCCGAGCGAAGGCCCCGTCGGCGATGTGGCCGCTCTTCATGTCGTCGGCGGCCAGCACTGCGAGCACGTGCGCGGTGTCGACCAGCGTGTCCTCCATGGCCTGCCGCACGCCCGGCTTGACCTCCTGCACGAACACGCGCAGCGTGAGAAAGGCCGCCAGCCCGACGATCAGGAAGAAGCCGAAGAAGATGCGAAGGCCGATATGCATGCGTGGCGGTCAGTGCAGGGTGAACGGGGGGAGGCGCTCAGCCTTCGAGCGAATAGCCCATGCCGCGATGTGTGCGGATCGGGTCGCAGCCGGAGTCGAGCGCGCGCAGCTTGGCGCGCACGGTCTTGACGTGGGTGTCGACGGTGCGGTCGCTGGTGTCGGCGGCGTCGTGCCAGACCAGCTCCATGAGCTGCGCGCGCGAATAGATGCGGCCCGGGTGTCCGAGCATCAGTGCCAGCAGCCGGTATTCGTAACGCGTCAGGTCCAGCCACTGGCCGCGCCAGGCCAGGCGCGCGCCGTCGGCGTCGAGCGTGAAGCCATCGGGCCGGGCGTTGGCGGGCGGCAGTGGCGCGACGGGTTGCGCCGACAAGCGCGTGCCGGCGCGGCGCAGGATCACCCGCACCCGTGCGGCCAGCTCGCGCGGCGAGAAGGGCTTCACCACGTAGTCGTCGGCGCCGATCTCCAGGCCGACGATGCGGTCGATTTCCTCGTTGCGCGCGGTCAGGAAGATCACCGGCACGTCGGAGAAGGTGCGCAGCGTGCGGCAGACCTCGAAGCCGTTGATGTCCGGCAGGCCCACGTCCAGGATCACCAGGTCGGGCACCTGCGCGCGCAGCCGCTCCAGCGCGGCGCCGCCGAGCGCGCAGTGGGCGACCGTCATGCCGTCGGTGGACAGCGCATAGAGGATGGTGTCCGCGATCGCGGCTTCGTCTTCGATGACCAGGATACTGGGCGGGTTCGTCARGGCAAGGCTCGTTGGCAGTAGGGGCAGGCAGCGGTGCGGCCGGTTTGCTCTATAATAAGCGGGTCGCGCCGATTTGATGACTGGCTTGCGGGCGCGCGGCAGCCTCGGGCTCCATTGCACATGCGTGCGGGAGCGTCGCGGCGGCCAATATAAATGCGGCTAAAGAGGTTGGGTCGGTACCCTGCCACGCAAGGCACCGACGCGCGGGAAACAAGACCCGCGCAAAACCCGATTGGCTGCGCCGCCGTTCATGCAAAGAGCAATTCAAGCTGCATGCAACGGCCACGCAAATGCCGGTCGGGTTTTTTTATGCCCGTTCGCTGACGGGCCGATTCCATGACAGACGTAGCTACGCCTCCTGCCACGCTGGCCTTGCCCGCCGATTCGGTCGGCATCGTCACGCCGCAGCGCATGCATTTCCCCGAGCCGCTGAAGCTGCGCAACGGCACCTCGATCACCGACTACGACCTGATGGTCGAGACCTACGGCACGCTCAACGCAGCCCGCTCCAACGCCGTGCTGGTGTGCCACGCGCTCAATGCCTCGCACCACGTGGCGGGCGTGTACGCGCACGATCCGCGCGACGTGGGCTGGTGGGACAATATGGTCGGCCCGGGCAAGCCGCTCGACACCAACCGCTTCTTCGTCATCGGCGTCAACAACCTCGGCTCGTGCTTCGGCTCGACCGGGCCGATGAGCCCGAACCCCGCCACCGGCAATCCCTACGGCGCGATGTTCCCGGTGGTGACGGTGGAAGACTGGGTCAACGCGCAGGCGCGCGTGGCCGACCAGTTCGGCATCGCGCAGTTCGCCGCGGTGATGGGCGGCAGCCTGGGCGGCATGCAGGCGCTGGCCTGGAGCCTGATGTATCCGGAGCGGCTGCGCCACTGCATCGTGGTGGCCTCCACGCCCAAGCTGTCGGCGCAGAACATCGCCTTCAACGAGGTGGCGCGCAGCGCCATCCTGTCGGACCCCGACTTCCACGGCGGCAACTACTACGCGCACAACGTCAAGCCCAAGCGCGGCCTGCGCGTGGCGCGCATGATCGGCCATATCACCTACCTGTCCGACGAGGACATGGCCGAGAAATTCGGCCGCGAGCTCAAGACCGACGACATCCGCTTCTCGTTCGACGTCGAGTTCCAGGTGGAGAGCTACCTGCGCTACCAGGGCGACAAGTTCGCCGAGTATTTCGATGCCAATACCTACTTGCTGATCACGCGCGCGCTGGACTACTTCGATCCGGCGCTGGCGTTCGGCGGGGACCTGAAGCGCGCGGTGGCGCAGACGCAGGCCAGCTTCCTGGTGGCCAGCTTCACCACCGACTGGCGCTTCGCGCCCAACCGCAGCCGCGAGCTGGTCAAGGCGCTGCTCGACAACAAGCGCCCGGTCAGCTACGCCGAGATCGACGCGCCGCATGGCCACGACGCCTTCCTGCTGGACGACCCGCGCTATCACGACCTGATGCGCGCCTACTACGAACGCATCGCCGAGGAGATTGGCGCATGAATGCCGCTGCCAACCCCAATATCCTGGCGCTGCGCCCGGACTTCCGCGCCATCGCGCGCTGGATCGAGCCCAATTCCACCGTGCTCGACCTGGGCTGCGGCGACGGCAGCCTGCTGCGCGTGCTGCAGGACGAGCTGGACGTGCAGGCCTACGGCATCGAGATCCAGGACCAGGGCGTGCTGGCCTGCGCGCAGAAGGGCGTGCACGTGATCCAGCAGAACCTGGAAGGCGGGCTGGCGCTGTTCGAGGACAAGAGCTTCGATACGGTGATCCTGTCGCAGACGCTGCAGACCATCCACAACACGGCGCAGGTCCTGCGCGAGACGCTGCGGGTGGGGCGCGAATGCATCGTGTCCTTCCCCAACTTCGGCTACTGGCCGCACCGCCTGYCGGTGTTCCGCGGCCGCATGCCGGTGTCGGAGGCGCTGCCCTACCAGTGGTACAACACGCCCAACGTGCGCGTGCTGACCATCAGCGACTTCGAGGCGCTGGCGCCCAAGGTCGGGCTGCGCATCGTGGACCGCGTGGTGATGCACGAGGGCGTGACCGTGAACTGGGGCGGGAACTGGCGCGGCAGCCTGGCGGTGTACCGCGTTTGCGCGACCTGATCGCGACCTGATCGCGACCTGAGCGCCAACTGAGCGCAGGCTAGCCGCTCGCGCCGTCTCCCGCGCCGGCCTGCGCCACCAGGTGGTCGACGAAGGCGCGGACCTTGGGCGCCAGGTGGCGCGTCGGCGTATAGACCGCGTAGGCGGTGCCCACATAGGGTTCCAGGATCTCCCAGCCGTCCAGCACGGCCGCCAGCCTGCCGGAGGCCAGTGCCGCCGCGGCGGAGAAATCGGGCACCAGTCCGATGCCGCCGCCGGCCTCGGCCATGGCCACGATCGCCATGCTGTTGTTGAGCGTGACCCGTGGCGGGATCCGCAGCGACACGGCCTGGCCGTCGTCCTTGCGCCGCAGGCTCCAGCGCTCGCCGAAGGCGCCGTAGCCGAGGTAGATGCAGCGGTGCGTGGCCAGCGCGGCCGGCTCCTGCGGCGTGCCGTGCCGCGCCAGCCAGCCGGGTGCGGCCACCAGCCGGTAGCGCACCGGGCGCAGCGGCCGGGCCGCCAGGCCCGGCGCCAGTTCGCGCGCGATGCGGATGGCGACGTCGACGCCTTCCTCCACCAGGTCCACCAGCCGGTCGGCCAGCGTGAGCTGCAGGTCCAGCTGCGGGTAGCGGTCCAGCAAGGCCGGCAGCAGGGGCGCCAGCCACGCCTGGCCGAACACCACCGGCGCCGTCACGCGCAGCAGCCCTTGCGGCGCGGCGCCGTAGGCTCCGGCCAGCGTGTCGACTTCCTGCGCCGCCGCCACCATGCGCGCGCAGGCGGCATGCACGGCCTGGCCCAGTTCGGTGAGCGCGAAGGCGCGGGTGGTCCGCTGCAGCAGGCTGCCGCCGATGGCCGCCTCCAGCCGCGTGACATGGCGGCTCACCGCCGACGGCGTCATGCCCAGCTGGCGCGCGGCGGCGGAGAAGCTGCCGCATTCCACCACCCGGGCAAACACGGCCATGGCATTGAGTTGCGCGACGGGCATGGATGACCTCCTGCATTTGTGACGGCAGGTCAAATAGTAATTGCATTGCTGATGGATTGTTGACCTGTGTGCATGGTGAAACAATGCATCCATGCAAAGCACAATCCGCAGGAGAACGACATGAGCAGCAATCAATCCACTGCCGCCGCCGGGGCGCATGGCGCGGCGCCTGCCGCCGGCTCCGGGCAGCGTGGCGGCGCCTGGCGCATGGTGGCGGCCATGGCGCTCTCGGGGACCATCGGCTGGTTCGTGGTCACCAGCGGGCAGCCGCCGGTGGACGTGGTGTTTTTCCGCTGCCTGTTCGGCGGCGCCGCGCTGCTCGGCACGCTGGCGCTGCGGCGCGGCTGGCAGCCCATGCGCCGCGCCGAATGGGGCTGGCTGGCGCTGGGTGGCGTCACGCTGATCCTCAACTGGCTGTGCCTGTTCTCGGCCTATGCCTATAGCGGCATCTCGGTTTCCACCGTGGYCTATCACACCCAGYCGTTCTTCCTGCTGCTGCTGGCGGCGCTGTTCCAGCGCGAAGCCATCGCGCCCGGGCGGCTGGCCTGGCTGGTGCTGGCCTTCGGCGGCGTGATGCTGATCACCGGCATCGAGCATGGCGGCGCCGGCCGCGGCATGCTGGCCGGCGTCGGGCTGGCGATGCTGGCGGCCCTGCTGTACGCCATCACCACCATGGCCACGCGCCGCCTGAAGGGGATTCCTGCCGGGCAGATCGCCGGGCTGCAGATGGTGCTGGGCGTGCTCATGCTGTCGCCGCTGGCGCATCCGGCGGTGGCCAGCTTCGATGGCCGTACCTGGGGCGCGCTGCTGGCGCTGGGCCTGGTGCATACCGGCGTGATGTACACGCTGCTCTACGGCGCTTTCCAGCGGCTCAATGTGCTGTCGATCGCCACGCTGTCGTTCGTCTATCCGCTGGTGGCCATCGTGATCGACGTGCTGGTGTTCGGCGTGGTGCTCACGGCGCTGCAACTGGCGGGCATGGCGATGATCCTGCTGGCGGTGGTAGGCAACCAGCTTGGCTGGGCGCCCTGGCAGCGCAGGCGGGCAGGGGACTGACGGCAAACACGCCGGTTCAGCGGACCAGGGCGGTTTTGGCGTATTATCGAACGGTCGTACTTTTTTGTAGACCGATCATCCGGTCCCGATTGCAGAACCACAAGACGCCGAGACGCCGAGACATCATGACCGCCACGCAAGTCGCCAGCCTGCCCGTCCATTCCTTCGACCACGCGATCGCGCTGGAGCCGGCGGGCGGCAACCTCTTCCACGGCCGCACCACGCCCGCATACTGGAACATGATCGGCCCGTTCGGCGGCATCACGGCGGCCACCCTGCTGCAGGCCGTGCTCCAGCATCCGGCCCGGCTCGGCGATCCGTCCGCGCTGACCGTCAACTTCGCCGGCCCGATCGTGGAAGGACCGTTCGTGATCGAAGCGCGTCCGGTGCGCACCAACCGCAATACGCAGCACTGGTCGATCGAACTGCGCCAGGGTGACGAGGTGGCCACTACCGCCACGGCCTTTTTTGCGGTGCGCCGCGAGACCTGGGACTGCACCGAGGCGGCGTTCCCGCAGGTGCCGGCCGCCGACGCCGTGCCATCCATGGCGGGCTTCGCCCCGGTGCGCTGGCTCAAGGCCTACGATCTGCGTCCGGTGCGCGGCGCCAGGCCCGATGCCGAGCCTGGCACCGAGAATCCCGACAGCCTGACCCAGTTCTGGCTGCGCGACGCGCCGGCGCGCACGCCGGACTTTGCCGCCATGGCGGCGTGGTGCGACACCTTCTACCCGCGCATCTTCCTCAAGCGCGCCGGCTTCGTGCCGGCCGGCACGGTGTCATTGACCACGTACTTCCATGCCGATGCCGCCACCCTGGCCGGCCTGGGCGACAGCCATGTGCTGGGCAGTGCGCAGGCGCAGGTGTTCCGCCAGGGCTTCTTCGACCAGAGCGCCCAGATCTGGAGCCCGCGCGGCGAGCTGCTGGCCACCTCGCACCAGATCGTCTACTACAAGCAGTAAGGAGGCCGCGGCCGCCGGCTCAGGCGGTCACGGCGCGCGCGCTGGCCTCGTAGCGGTGCACGGTGTTGCGCATCGCCCAGAGCAGCGCCACGCCCGGCAGCGCCACCACCACGGTGCTGAGGTAGAACGCCGGCCAGCCGAAGGCCTCCACCAGGTAGCCCGAGCTGGGGCCCACGTAGACGCGCCCGACCGAGGCCAGCGCCGACAGCAGCGCGTACTGGGTGGCGGAAAAGGAGCGGTTGCACAGCGTCATCAGCAGCGCCACGAAGGCGGCCGTGCCCATGCCGCCGCACAGGTTCTCCACGAAGATGGTGGCGCCCATGCTCCACAGGTGCGGCGGCGTCACCGCCAGCAGCCAGTAGCCGAGGTTGGACACGGCCTGCAGCACGCCGAACAGCAGCAGCGAGCGGTACAGGCCAAGGCGCACCATCAGCGTGCCGCCAAACAGCGCGCCGACGATGGTGGCGGCCAGTCCCAGCGTTTTGTTGACCAGGCCCACTTCGCCGGCCGAGAAGCCCACGCCGCGGATCAGGAAGGTGGTGGAAAGGCTGCCGGCAAAGGCATCGCCAAGCTTGTACAGCACGATCAGCAGCAGCAGCCACCACGCGCCCGGACGCGAGAAGAAGTCGCGCAGCGGCCCCAGCACCGCCTCCTCCATCGAGCGCGGCGTGCGTGCCGGCGACTCGGCCTCGGGCGCCCACCACAGCGAAAAGATACCGATGCCCATCAGGCCGGCCATCAGGATGTACATCTGCTGCCAGCCCATCACGCGGTCGGCCAGCCACAGCGCCAGGCCGCCCGACACCAGCATCGCCAGCCGGTAGCCCAGCACCTTGACCGCCGCGCCGACGCCGCGCTCGGGCGCGCGCAGCACGTCGGTGCTGTAGGCGTCGAAAACGATGTCCTGCGAGGCCGACAGGAAGGCCACCAGCGTGGCCAGTGCGGCCAGCGTCCACAACGCCTCGCGCGGCGGGCAGAAGGCCATCCCGGCGATGCCCAGCACCAGCGCGAGCTGCGTGACCAGCAGCCAGCCGCGGCGCCGGCCAAGCAGCGGTGGCGTGTAGCGGTCCATCAGCGGAGCCCACAGGAACTTGAAGATATAGGCCTGGCCCACCAGCGAAAAGAAGCCGATGGTCTTGATGTCGAGGCCTTCCACCGTCATCCAGGCCTGCAAGGTGCCGGAAGTGAGCGCCAGCGGCAGGCCGGAAGCAAAGCCCAGCGTCAGCATGGCGCCGATGCGGCGGTTGCGGAAAATGTCGAGATAGTCTTGGAAGGTCATGAATCAGTGGGCATCAGGCCGGGCGAGGCGCCGTGTATTATTGCATTACCGTTGCRGCCGGCCCCGGTGGATGTCCGGCCCTTTTCCAGTCCAAATCGTTCCGCGTGCCGCCGACCGCTTCCGGGGAATCTTCCATGTCCGATTGCCAGCGTTGTCAGAACCGCCACCGGCGGGCCGGGATGGCGATGCCGCGGCGGTTCGCCGCACTGGCCCTGGCCGCCTCGGCCGCGTTCGGCATGACGGCGGGCCTGGCGCAGGAGGCCGGGCCCGACGACGGCATCCGCGTGCAGCGCGGCGGCGCCTCGGTGCGGCAGATCGTCCCGGTCGAGGTGATCGAGCAGCAGGCCTCGCAGGAGTACGAGCAGCTCAAGGAAGAGGCGCAGTCCAAGCGCACGCTGATGCCGGACAGCAATCCGCAGCTGATCCGCCTGCGCGCCCTCGCCAAGCGGATCCTGCCGCAGACGCCACGCTGGAACGAGCGTGCGCGGCAGTGGAAGTGGGAGGTCAACCTGATCACCTCGAAGCAGGTCAATGCCTTCTGCATGCCGGGCGGCAAGATCGCTTTCTACACCGGCCTGCTCGAGCAGCTCAAGCTGACCGACGACGAGGTCGCCATGGTGATGGGGCACGAGATCGCCCACGCCCTGCAGGAGCATGCGCGCGAGCGCGCCGCCAAGTCCGAGATCACCAATCTCGGCGCCAATGTCATCTCGCAGCTGTTCGGCTTCGGCAACCTGGGCAATATGGCCATCGGCGCCAGCGCGCAGCTGCTCACGCTGCGCTTCTCGCGCTCCGACGAGACCGAGGCGGACCTGGTCGGCATGGATATCGCCGCGCGCGCCGGCTTCGACCCGCGCGCCGCGATCTCGCTGTGGCAGAAGATGGGCATGGTGTCGCAGGTCGCGGCGCAGCCCGGCTCCGAGTTCCTCTCCACCCATCCCTCCGGCCGGACCCGTATCGCCGAGCTCGAGAAACACATGCCCGAGGTGTTGCCGCTGTACGCGCGCGCCATCGAGTCCAATATGGCCAGGCTGCCGGCTTACCGCGCCAATATGGCCAACCTGGGCGACGCGCCGGTCGACAGCGGCGACGACGACCGCCAGGCGCCACTAAAAAAGTAAAGACGGCCAGGGCCTCCGCCTTGCGGCGTATCGCATACGATGAAAGGCAGGCGTGGCTGGCGTGGTCCGGGCCGCCCGCCGGGTGCCATGGCGCGCAGCGCCGATGGCATTTCCCGTTGCGTCGCTGAGCAAGGAGCGGAACATGAAACGATGGGTGCGGTTCAGCCTGATGGCCGGTGCCCTGCTGGCCGGAGCCAACGCGCAGGCCGGCGACCAGTTGCTCAACCAGCCGATCGACAAGGCGCTGGCGTCGGCCGATGCCAAGGCGCGCGTCGATCCGTCGATCAAGCTCCAGTTTGGCCTCAACCGGCCGGCCGATGTCCAGGGCGGGCAGTCGTTCAAGACCGTCAAGCGCATCCGCCGGCCCATTGACACTAGCAGCGCCACCGGCGGCCCGCCGCCGCCGGGCGACGAGGAACTGTGCGCGACCACCTTCGTGCAGGCGGTGCAGGAGCTGCAGCAGCGCGCGATGAAGGAGGGGGGCAACGCGGTGATCGATATCCGCAGCAACTGGAAGAACGACGAGACCGCCAGCGACAGCACCTATGTCTGCGCCAAGGGCGGCGTCTTTATCGGCGTCGCGCTCAAGGGCGTGGTGGTCCGCACGGGCAGCTGAGCCCGGCTGCGGCCGCCCACGAAAAAAGCCGGCGGCTGCCGGCTTTTTTCGTTTGCCGCGAGCGGCAGGGCGAGGATCAGGCGCTGAGCCCGGTTGCCTCGTCCGCGCCCACGTGCACGTTCATGCATTGCACGGCGGCGCCGGCGGCGCCCTTGCCCAGGTTATCCAGGCGCGCCATCAGCACGATGCGCTCGGCCGAGCCGAACACGAACAGGTCCACGCGGTTGGTATCGTTGCTGGCCTGCACGTCGAAGAAGCCGCCGTCGAGATTGGCCTCATCGCCCACCGGCATCACGCGCACGAACTGCTCGCCTTCATAGTGCTTGCGATAGATGTCGGCGATCTGCTCCGGCGTGACCTTGCGCGCCAGGCGGTCCGGGTACACCGGCACCGTCACCGCCAGGCCCTTGAGGAAGTTGCCGACGATCGGGTTGAAGATCGGTGCCTGCGCCAGGCCGGTCTGCACGCGCATTTCCGGCAGGTGCTTGTGCGCCAGGCCCAGGCCGTAGGGACGCGGGCTGTTCAGCTTCGGGTTACCGCCGGCTTCGAACTCGGCAATCATCTGCTTGCCGCCGCCGCTGTAGCCGGTCAGCGAGAAAGCCGAGACCGGATAGTCGGCCTGCATCACGCCGGCTTCCACCAGCGGGCGCACGGCCAGCACGAAGGCACTGGCATGGCAGCCCGGCACGGCGATGCGCTTGCTCGCGCGGATCTTCTCGCGCTGGCCGCGCGTCAGTTCCGGCAGGCCGTAGGCCCAGCTGTCGGTGGTGCGGAAGGCCGTGCTGGCGTCGATCACGCAGGTGTCCGGGTTGGTCACCAGAGACACGGCTTCGCGCGAGGCCACGTCGGGCAGGCACAGGAAAGCGACGTCGGCGGCATTCAGGAATCGTGCTCGTTCGGCCGGATCCTTGCGCTTGTCGTCGGCGATACGCAGCAGTTCCACGTCGGAACGGCCGGAGAGATAGTCGAGCAACCGGAGGCCGGTGGTGCCTTCCTGACCATCTACGAACACTTTGAAAACCATGGCGGACTCACTCGGAAATACGAAGGTTCCCGTGCCGGAATCGGACGGGAGCCTGCATTGTAACTAGGTTGGAACAGGTTCGGGCCGCTACAGCGGGAAGTCGTAGTCGATCGACAGCGGCGCGTGGTCGCTGAACTTCTCGTCCTTGTAGATCGAGGTGGCGTGCGCCGTCCCGGCTATCTTCGCGGTCGCCAGGTGGTAGTCGATGCGCCAGCCGACGTTCTTCGCGTAGGCCTGGCCGCGGTTGCTCCACCAGGTGTACTGCTCGGGGCGCGGGTCCAGCTTGCGGAATACGTCCACATAGCCGTGCACATCGAACAATTCGCCGATCCAGCTGCGCTCTTCCGGCAGGAAGCCCGAGTTCTTCAGGTTGCCCTTCCAGTTCTTGATGTCGATTTCCTTGTGCGCGATGTTGACGTCGCCGCACAGCACGATCTCGCGTCCGCTGGCCTTGAGTTGCAGCAGGTGGGGCAGGAAGGCTTCCATGAAGCGGAACTTGGCGAGCTGGCGCTCTTCGCCGCTGGAGCCGGACGGCACGTAGACGGAAATCACGGCCAGGTGCGGATACTGCACCTCGACGTAACGGCCCTCGCTGTCGAACTCGGCGCAGCCGAAGCCGGTGATCACGCGCTCGGGCTTGTGGCGGGTGTAGAGGCCGACGCCGCTATATCCTTTCTTCTCCGCGTAGTGGAAATAACCGTGGTAGCCGTGYGGCGCGAGGAACGCTTCGGTCATGTCGGCGGCCTGGGCCTTGAGCTCCTGGACGCAGACCATGTCGGCGTCCTGCTTGGCCATCCAYTCGAAAAAGCCYTTCTTGGCCGCGGAGCGGATGCCGTTGAGGTTGGCGCTGATAATCCGTAACATCTCGGGAAATTTTGAAATCAGAGAGAAAAGATGACGCAGCAGACSACGCCGCAGCCCGGCGCTGGTGACCTCAGCCAGACTTTCATCCGCTTCGCGCTGGACGCCGGCGTGCTGTCCTTTGGTGAATTCGTGACCAAGGCCGGCCGCAAGTCGCCGTACTTCTTCAACGCGGGCCTGTTCAACCAGGGTGCAATGCTGGGCCAGGTGGCGCAATTCTATGCGAAAACCCTGCTGGCCTCGGGTCTGGACTTCGACGTCCTGTTCGGACCGGCCTACAAGGGCATCACCCTGGCCTCGGCCACCGCGGTGGCGCTGTCCGGCCTCGGACGTGACGTGGGCTTCGCCTACAACCGCAAGGAGGCCAAGGACCACGGCGAAGGCGGCACGCTGGTCGGCGCCAAGCTCAAGGGCAAGGTGGTGATCGTCGACGACGTGATCTCCGCCGGCACCTCGGTGCGCGAATCGATGCAGATGATCCGCGCCGCCGGTGCCGAGCCTGCCGCCGTGCTGATCGCGCTCGACCGCATGGAAAAGAGCGGCACGGCCGAGCAGGTCGGCACCCATTCCGCGGTGCAGGATGTACAGCGCGAATATGGCGTGCCGGTCATCTCCATCGCCAGCCTGAAGGACCTGCTCGCCTACCTGGACGCTTCCCAGGATCCCGCTCTGGGCGGCTCGCGCGAGGCGGTTGCTGCCTATCGCCAGCGCTACGGCGTATAGTCTGGTTTCTGTCGCCCGGGGCATTGCAAGGTTTTGTCGCCATGCAGCAGGCCACGGGAACCGCGCGGAAAAATCGCCGGTCTGATTGATCT